>DATGLU010000283.1:0-2611 GCA_035294045.1 Roseiarcus sp.
AAAGAAACAGGCGCCCCTTGACGAGGGCGCCTGTTCTTGCCCGCTATTGGACGATCTCGCCGTGCAAAGCGAGGTCGAGTCCGTCGCGCTCGACTTCTTCGCTGACCCGCAGGCCGACGACCGCGTCGATCACCTTCAAGATGATGAAAGAGACGACCGCGTCGTAGGCGATGACGGTCACGACGCCGATCACTTGGTTGACGAACTGTCCGGGATTGCCTTCGAGCAGCCCGGACGCGCCGCTATATTGGCTGACGGCGAAGACGCCGGTCAGCAGCGCGCCGATAATGCCGCCGACCGCGTGGACGCCGAAGCAGTCCAGCGCGTCGTCGTAGCCGAAAGCGTGCTTCAGCACGGTCGCGCCGAGATAGCAGCCGACGCCGCAAGCGATCCCGATCACCATCGAGCCGACCGGCCCGACATAGCCCGAGGCCGGGGTGATCGCGACGAGGCCGGCGACCGCGCCCGAGGCGATGCCGATCACCGTCGGCTTGCCGCGGTGCGCCCATTCGACGAACATCCAGGTCAGCCCGGCGACGGCGGTCGCGATCTGTGTGACGGTCATCGCCATGCCGGCCTGCAGATTGGCAGTGACCGCCGAGCCGGCGTTGAAGCCGAACCAGCCGACCCACAGCAAGGACGCGCCGATGAAGGTGAGGACCATGTTATGGCCCGGCGCGGTGTCCTTGCGGGCGCCGAGCACCAGCGCCGAGACGAGGCCGGCGACGCCGGCGTTGATATGGACGACGGTGCCGCCGGCGAAGTCGAGGACCTTGACCCAGCCGGCGAAATTGCCCTTGTCGTCGGTGTTGGCGACGCTGAAAATGCCGTCCGGCCCCCAGACCCAATGGGCGACCGGCGCATAGACGCAGATCGACCACAGGCCGATGAACCACAGCATGGCCGAGAACTTCATGCGCTCCGCGAAGGCGCCGGCGATCAGGGCGGGCGTGATGATCGCGAAGGTCATCTGGAAGCACATATAGACGGTTTCAGGAATGGTCGGCGCCAAAGGATTTGGATTGCCGACGCCGTTGGCGATATCGCTGACGATCCCTTGCAGGAAAACGCGGCTCAATCCGCCGATGAACGACGAGCCGCCGGTGAAGGCGAGGCTGTAGGTAAGGACCGCATAGATCACCGTCACCAGGCAGGTGATGGCGAAGCTGGTCATCACCGTGTCGCCGACATTCTTCTTGCGCACCATCCCGCCATAGAAGAGGCCAAGGCCCGGCACTGTCATCATCAGGACCAGCGCCATCGACGTCAGCATCCAGGCGGTGTCGCCGGAATTTGGCGTGCATTTCGTGACGATAGCGGGCGGGGAATTGTTGGGCCCTGCGGCCGCGCAAGCGGGCGGTCCCGACGGCGCAGCCGGCGCGGCGGCGGCTGCAGCGGCCGGGGCTGGCGCTGCGGCGGCGGGCGCGGGAGCGGCGGGCGCCGCCGCGGGCGCGGCCGGTTGATCTTGCGCGCTGGAGGGGCTGGGCGCGGCGAAGCCGATGAAGGCGGCGATCGCCAGAGCCGGCGCGAGGCCGGTGAAAAATTTAGAGAGTCTCATTGCGTTGAAGCTCCGAATTTTGATTCGAAAGAACCTGTCCCGTCACAGCGCGTCGGCGTCTTTTTCGCCGGTGCGGATGCGCACCGCCGATTCGAGCGCGGTGACGAAAATCTTGCCGTCGCCGATCTGGCCGGTGCGGGCCGCTGCGGTGATCGCCTCGATCGCCTGGTCGACCAGCTCGGCGGGGACGGCGACTTCGATCTTGAGCTTGGGCAGGAAGCTCACCGCGTATTCGGCGCCGCGATAGATCTCAGTGTGGCCTTTCTGGCGGCCATAGCCCTTGACCTCGGTCACCGTCAGCCCATGCACGCCGATCGCGGTCAAAGCGTCGCGCACCTCTTCGAGCTTGAACGGCTTGATGATCGCCATCACTATTTTCATGTGCCTCATCCCAGCTTGGCGAAGCGACGCGCCCCCAAAGCGCAACGCCCGCACGGTGGCGGCTGGGCGCGCTCAACAGGCCCGCCCCGCTCGGGGGCAAGCCTTAACAAGCGCCGTGCCACGCGCTTCTCGAGGGAGATGTCTATGAATTCAGAGTCTTAGGCGGAGGCCCGAAAGCCGTGCCGAGAGGATCGCTCGATTGCCACTAAACTGGGCGCCTAAAAAGTAGGCTAAGCGAATTTTGAAATCGGTTTGCGTCTACGGCAATATGTCAGCCCGGCGTCTGGAGTGAAAGTCGCTCAGGTCCGATCATGCTTGTGATGGGATACGTATTGCGCAGAGCCCGGTTGATATCGGTTTGGTAGCCTTCGCCGCCGCTAGAATGCTGTCGAAACCATTCGATGAGGTCCGCGTCGATCGGCAACGTGACTTGTTGCTTGGCGGGCCTGAGTAAAGCGCCGCGCCGCGCGTCGCGCCAATCGCGCTGCTCCGGAATGTCGCGGGTGTCGATTTTGTCTTCCGGCAGCGTGGTCAGGGAATCGATTTCGGCCTGTTGCTTCGCCGTCAGATGATCAGAACCCGCCTTCTTCATAAGCTCTCCTCTCATGCGCGGTCGCCTTTCGCGCGCTGATAATCCGCCCCGTCTCTTCGCCCTCCTGTTGCGCCGATTCC
>DATGLU010000284.1:0-3681 GCA_035294045.1 Roseiarcus sp.
GGCCAATAGCGCGGAGGCGAGGCGCGGCTCGCGCATGCCCGCCGGCCATCCGGAAGGTTATGTCGAGGGCTTCGCCAATCTCTATCGTGACGCGGCGGAGCTGATTGTGGCGCGCAGAGCCGGGCGGGCGCCCAATCCCGCCGCTTTGGCGGCGACGCCCGATGTCGTCGACGGCGCGCGCGGCCTCGCCTTCATCGAGGCGGCGGTCGCGTCAAGCCGGAAAAACGGCGCCTGGACTTCGGCGCGTTTCGTGTAGAGTTGCAACGACCCCGCCGCCTGACGATGTCCGTAGGCGCGCGCATGACCCCGGGAGGAAAAGCATGAGACGGAAGCATCTTTTAACGGCCGTGGCCTCGCTGGCCTTGGCGGCCTTCGCCGCCAACGGCGCCTCGGCCGCCGGCAAGTACATTGTCGGCGTATCGAACACGCTGATCGGCAATGGCTGGCGCGAGGAGATGATCTGCTCGATCAAGGCCGAGGCCGAGGCGTCGGGCCTCGTCTCGAAAGTGATCGTCGCCAACCGCAATGGCGGCCCGTCCGAGCAGATCGCCGATATCCGCAACCTCATTTCCGCCGGCGCCAACGCGATCATCATCAACCCGTCGGATCGCGAAGCCTTGAATCCGGTCATCAAGCAGGCCGCGGACAAGGGCATCGTCGTCGTCGCGGTCGATCAAGCCGTTTCCGCGCCCGAGGCCTATGTGTTGACCAACGACCAGGTCGATTACGCCAAGCTCGGCGCCAAATGGCTGTTCGAGAAGCTCGGCGGCAAGGGCAATGTCATCGAGATGCGCGGCATTGACGGCGTGCCGGCCGACGCCGACCGCCATAACGGCTTCGACGAGGTGCTGAAGGACTATCCCAACATTCACGTCACCTCCGTCTTCACCGGCTGGGCCTTGAACAAGACGGCGCAGGAGACCAAGGACCTTCTCGCCTCCGGCAAGGAGATCGACGGCATCTGGACCTCCGGAATCGATTCGACCGTTGTCGACGCCTATCAGACCGCGGGCAAGCCGTTCGTGCCGGTGGTCGGCGCCGATAATAACGGCTTTATCGGCCAGTTGATCAACCTGAAGGACAAGGGCTTGACGGGCGCCGCGGTCAGCAATCCGCCGGCGGTCGGCGGCGCCGGCCTCGGCCTCGCGCTCGACGTGCTCCAGAAGAAGCCGCATCCGCACGTCGTGAAGATCACGCCGACCGTTTGGGACAATACCAGCGCGGCCGGCATGGAGGAGCTCAAGAAGGCTTACAACGCCAAGCTCGATCCCTTCTATAGCGTCGCGATCAACGTGCCGCCTTATACGCATTACACGATGCAGCAGATTCTGGCTTGCAAGGGTCCGTGATCCTCGTATTCGTATAGGGTGTTCTTTTACGGGGCCGGCGGCGAAACCGCCGGCCTTTTTGAGCCTGCCTGATGTCTCCGGACCAAGACTCGATCTTGCACATAAGCGGCGTCGCCAAGCGCTTCGATTCCGTCGTCGCGCTGCGCTCGGCCGAACTGAAGGTGCGCGCCGGCGAGGTTCATGCGCTGATGGGCGCGAACGGCGCCGGCAAGAGCACCCTGGTCAAGATCATCACCGGCGTGTTCCCGGCCGATGCGGGCGAGATCGTGATCGGCGGCGAGCGCAAGGTTTTCCGCTCGCCGGCGGAGGCGCGCCAGGCCGGCATCGTCTCGGTCTATCAAGATCCCGCCATCGTTCCGGACTTGACCGTCGCCCAGAATATGCGCCTCGCCCGGGTCGGGCTCGACGCCGTGCGCCAAGCGATGCGCAGCCTCGGCGTCGAGCGGATCGATCTTTCCCGCGCCGCCCGCGAGATCGATTTCGCGACCTTGCGGCTGATCGATCTATCGCGCGCGCTCGCCTCCAATCCGCGCATCCTGCTGCTCGATGAAATCACCGCGGCGCTGCCGATCGATCTCGCCGAGCGCGTCTTCGCCGTCGTCCGCGACTGGCGACAGCGCGGCGCCAGCATCATCTTCATCTCCCACCGCATGGCGGAGGTCGCCGCGCTTTGCGACCGCGCGACCGTGCTGCGCGACGGCGTCACGGTCGGCGTCACGGCGACCAAAGGCGCCGAGGACAAGATCGTCAACATGATGCTCGGCGCCGAGGTGGCGAAAGCGGCGGGATCGGCCGGCGCGCGGGCGCCGAAGGCGGCGCTCGCCGGCGCGCCGGCGCTCGAAGTCAAGGACCTTGCCTGCGGCCATGGATTGCGCGGCGTCTCGTTCGCCGTGCGGCCGGGCGAGGTTTTGGGAGTCGCGGCGCTTGAGGGGCAGGGGCAAGAGGAACTCTTCGATTGCATTGCCGGCGTGCGCCGGGCGGATTCCGGGGAGATATGGGCGGACGGCAAGCTGCTGCGCGCGCGCCATCCCGCCGACGCCGTTCGCGCCGGTTTGGTTCTCGTGCCGGCCAACCGCCTGCAAGCGCTTCTGCAGCAGCGCTCGATCCGCGAGAACGTCGCCTTGCCGATTTTCGGCCGGGTGAAGAACTGGGGGCCGATCGCGATGAAGGACGAGCGGCGGCGCGTCGATGATGCGGTGCGCCGGCTGCAGATCGACACCCGCGCCTCGTCCGAGCTGCGCCGCCTGAGCGGCGGCAATCAGCAGAAAGTGGTGATCGCGCGCTGGCTGGCTTCCGGCTTTCGCACCTTGCTCTGCTTCGATCCGACGCGCGGCATCGATGTCGGCACGAAGCGGCAGATTTACGAATTGCTGCGCGAAGTGGCGCGTCAAGGCGCCTCGGTGCTTCTCTTTACCTCGGAGCTGCCGGAAATCCGCCTCGCCTGCGATCGCGCCATCGTCCTGTTCGGCGGGCGCATTTCCGGCGCGATGGCCGCCGAGGAGGCCGACGAGGCGCGCCTGATGCGCGCCGCCCACGGCCTGACCGCCGAAGCGACGGAGGCGCACGCGTGACCGACGCGAGCCTGCGGGAATCGGACGGCCTCGTCCGCATGTTGAGCCGGCGCTCGCGCCTGCTCGGCATGCCGGCGCTGCTCGCTGCGGCGATCGTCGCGACCGCCGTCATCCATCCCGATTTCGGTTCGTTCGACATTCAGTCGCTCGCGCTCGGCGCCTTGCCGCTGGCCATGGCCGCCGCCGCTCAGGCGATCGTCGTGATCAGCGGCGGCATCGATCTATCCGTCGGCTCCTTGATCGCCGTCTCGAATGTGCTGGCAGCCAGCCTGATGCAGCATGCCTCCTTCGGCGCCTCGCTCGGCATCGCCGTATTGATCTTGGCGCTCGGCGCCGCGCAAGGCGCGATCAACGGCTTGACGGTCGCCATCTCGCGCATTCCCGACGTCGTCGTCACCTTGACCACTGGCTTCATTTGGGGCGGCGTGGCGCTGCTCATACTGGAGCGGCCGGGCGGCGGCGCGCCCGCCGCCTTCCTCAACATCGCCGCAGGCGCCGATGTATCCGCCTGGGTTCCGAACGCCTTGATCGTCATGGTCGTCGTCATCGCGGCGATTTGGCTGCCGATCAAGCTCAGCCGCATCGGTCTTTTGCTCTACGCTTCGGGGAGCGACCCGGTCGCCGCTTTTCGCAGCGGCGTCGATACGCGCCTCGCCCGTACCTTAGCTTATACGTTCGGTGGCGTCGCCTGCGCCGCCGGCGGCCTCTCTTTGACCATGACGACCGGCATCGGCGCGCCGCTCGCCGGCACGTACTATACG
>DATGLU010000285.1:0-3948 GCA_035294045.1 Roseiarcus sp.
CCCGATCGCCGTCAACCCGCCATGGCGCCATCAAAGTACTGCGAAAACCATATCCGTTCGCGAGGCGCCATGGCGGGTGCTTCGCTTGCGCTTCGCCCCTTCGGGTGACTGCGATCGCTCGGCGTGGCTATTGGCGACCAACACGTTTTGCTGCCGAAAGCGGCCGTTCGGCCGTTTCGGGCAGCAAAACGTCTTGGTTGCAAAAGGCCATCGAGGCGGGCGCGGGTCAAGGCTCGCGAAGCGAAGCGTAGCGACCGGCGAAGCCGGCCTGGCCTTGAGGCGCGCCCGCCTCGATGGCAGCGCGGCGTTTGGGATTTGCTTTCTTGAGCGTGCTCGATTTCTAAAGTCTCGACAATCAGAAACCGGCGAAGAACTCTCGATATCGCCTTGTTTCGCGAAGACCGCGCTGGTGGCGGTCCGATTTTACCATCATTTTCCCTGGACAGCCCTGCGCGCAGCGGCGAGAGGTACGGATGGCCGGGGCTACCCGACCAGCCCCTCTCCGTACCTTTCTCCGTTCCGCTTCGCTCCGCGGGGAGAGGGGGCTTCGCCGCCGAGGTCTATCCTCCGTCCGTTCGCCTCCCTTCACCGCCGCGTCACGTCATGAGCGCGCGCCACGAACGCCGCCGCTTGGTCGACGTCGCGCTCGACGAGGCGCTTGCCCGCGGCACGCCGGATCAGGAGCATGAGCGCGCGATCGCGATCTATGACCTCCTCCAGGAGAATTCTTTCGGCCTGCCGGATCGCGACGACGGACCGTACAAGCTGCGCCTCGCCGCCCAGGAGGGCCGGCTGGTTCTCGATATCGAGCCCGTCCAAAGCGGGCCGGGCGCGACGCATATCGTGCCGCTCGCCTCGCTGCGCAATTTGCTGAAGGACTATCGCTTGATCTGCGACAGCTATTACGCGGCGATCCGCACCGCGACGCCGGCCCAGATCGAAGCCTTGGATCATTCGCGCCGCGCCGCGCATGACGAGGCCTCAGCCGCGCTCGCCGAGCGCCTCGCCGGCAAGATCGAGATCGACAAGGAGACGGCGCGGCGGCTCTTCACTTTGATCGTCGCGCTGCATGCGAAGGCGTGACGGTGGCGATCGCCGACCGCCGCGCGTTCATCGTCGTCAATACTCGCGTCCTTCCCGTCCCGCATGCGCCCGAAATCAAGCTGCGCCTTGCCGACGAGGCGACGGCGCTGTGGAAGAAGACCGAGGAGGAGCTTGGCCGGATCGGCTTGCCGCCGCCTTTCTGGGCCTTCGCTTGGGCCGGCGGCCAGGCGCTGGCGCGCTATCTTCTCGACCATCGCGGCGTCGTCGCCGGCCAGCGCGTCCTCGATTTCGCCGCCGGCTCCGGCCTGGTCGGCATCGCGGCGGCTATGGCCGGCGCGGCGAGCGTCGAGGCCTGCGAAATCGACGAATTCGCGGTCGAGGCGATCGCGCTCAACGCGGCGCTGAACGGAGTTCAGGTCGCGCCGCGGCTCGGCGACCTCGTCGGGACGGACGCAGGCTGGGACGTGGTTCTGGCCGGCGACGTCTCGTACCAGAAGGACATGGCCGAGGCGGCGACGGCGTGGCTCGCGTCTCTCGCCGCGCGCGGCGCGGATGTCCTCATCGGCGATCCGGGTCGCGCGTATCTCGCCCGCGACCGCTGGAGCCGATCGCTGAATATCGCGTGCCGGTGACGCGCGCTCTGGAGGATGCCGAGATCAAGCGGGCGGCGGTGTATCGGTTTCGATAAGCGCATGGGCGCGAGCTCGCAGGACGAGTTCGATGCGGGCGGCGCGCCGCGACGAAGCTTCCGGCCGGGGGGCCTGACTCCGGTCAACCAAGGCCGATGGCGCCGTTCCGGCCATGGCGACGATTCAGCGCGGGGCCGACGGCCGCCTTTTCTGCGCGCGTTGGAACGCCTTCCCTTTTCAAAAAGGCCGGCGCGAGCAGACCGGCGACGATGCAGATGATGATGAAAAACGCCGCCGGCCGGCGAATGCCGCCCGGCCGGCCGATAAGCCCGGCAAGGCCGCGCCGCCCGGCGCCCAGCGAGATGTTCTGAAAGGCCAAGACGACGCACCGCGACAGCGCCCCTGGCCTTGGCTCAACATTCTCCCGGCAAGACATGTTCCTTGACGGCCGCCATAGCGCGAGCAGATGAGCCCATCAGACGGCTGCGGTTCCCTCTGGCCGCCGCTCATGCTACCTCGCCCCGATGACGACCCGCATCGACGTTCGTTTCGCCGCTCTCAAGGCCGAGGGCCGCGCCGCTTTGGTGACTTTCATCACGGCCGGCGATCCCGACCTTCAGACCTCGACCGCCCTCCTCAAGGCGCTGCCCCGGGCCGGGGCGGACGTGATCGAGCTCGGCATGCCATTCACCGATCCGATGGCGGATGGGCCGGCGGTCCAGGCCGCGGGCTTAAGGGCGCTGAATGGCGGCCAGACGATGCGCAAGACGCTGGCCATGGTCGCGGAATTCCGCAAGGCCGATCCGGCGACGCCGGTGGTCCTGATGGGCTATTACAATCCGATCTACGTCCATGGCGTCGAAGCCTTTTTGCGCGACGCCAAGGCTGCCGGAGTCGACGGCCTGATCGTCGTCGACCTGCCGCCGGAAGAGGACGAGGAGCTCTGCCTGCCGGCGCTCAAAGCCGGGCTGAATTTCATCCGCATGGCGACCCCGACCACCGACGAGAAGCGCCTGCCGGCCGTTCTCGCCAACACGTCCGGCTTCGTGTATTACGTTTCCGTAACGGGAATAACCGGCGCGGGGGCGCCAGACGCAGGCAAGGTCGGGGCGGCGGTTGCGCGGCTCAAAGCGCATAGCCATTTGCCTGTGGCGGTGGGGTTCGGCGTCAAGAACGCCGCCAGCGCCGCGGCGATCGCCGCCAGGGCCGACGGCGTGGCGGTCGGTTCGGCCCTGGTCGAGGCGGTGAGGACCTCCCTCGACGGCGGCAAGGCGACCGCCAGAACCGTCGGCGCGGTGACCGCCCTGGTCCAGGAATTGGCGGCGGGCGTGCGCGGGGCGAAACAACAGGTTTCGGCTTAAACATCAGGAGCAGCTTTTCGATGAACTGGATGTCGGATGTCGTTCCGCCGAAAATCCGCTCCTTCCTCAGGCGCGACACGCCGGAGAATCTCTGGGTCAAATGCCCGGAAAGCGGCCAGCTCGTCTTCCACAAGGACCTCGAGGCCAATCTCTTCGTCGTGCCGGGCTCCGGCTACCACATGGCGATCGGGGCCAAGGCGCGGCTCGCCAATCTCTTCGACGGCGGCGAATACGAGGAATTGCCGACGCCGGAAGTGCCCGCCGATCCGCTCAAATTCCGCGACGTCAAGCGCTATATCGACCGGCTGAAAGACTATCGGACCAAGACCGGCTCGGCCGATGCGGTCATCCTCGCCGTCGGCGGGCTGGAAGGCCTGACGGTCACGGTCGCGGTCCAGGATTTCGCCTTCCAGGGCGGCACGCTCGGCATGGCGGCGGGCGAGGCGATCATCGCCGGCATGACCGCGGCGGTCGAGCGGCGTACTCCTTTCATCATCTTCACCGCCTCGGGCGGCGCGCGCATGCAGGAAGGCATGTTCTCGCTGATGCAGATGCCGCGCACCACGGTCGCCGTGCAGCGCCTGCGCGCCGCGAAGCTTCCTTACATCGTCGTCCTGACCAATCCGACCACCGGCGGCGTCACCGCTTCGTACGCGATGCTCGGCGACATCCATATCGCCGAGCCCGGCGCGGTGATCGGCTTCGCCGGCGCGCGGGTGATCGAGCAGACCATCCGCGAGCGCCTGCCGGAAGGATTTCAGCGCGCCGAATATCTCAAGAAACACGGCATGGTCGACATGGTCGTGCCGCGCCATCAATTGCGGCCGGTTTTGGCGCGGCTTTGCAAGCTGCTGACGCCGGCCGCAATCGCGGCGGCGGCTTAACAGGACGATTCTCGGTTGAAGCACATGCTG
>DATGLU010000286.1:0-2796 GCA_035294045.1 Roseiarcus sp.
TCGAGCTTGCGCGCGATTTCAGGGTCGGGATCGAAGATCGAAACGTCGCAGCCGTTCAGGAGAAACCGCGCGGCCCAGCCGGCGCCGATCACGCCGCCGCCGACGAGAGAGATGCGACGCTTCTCCATCATGTGCTCCTCACATCCGCCGCCGCAGTTTCAGCTTTCGCCGCACGTCGTCCGGCCCGAGCAGCTTGGCGCCCATGGCGGTGACGATGGTCGCGGCGCGCTCGACCAGTTGTCCATTGGTCGCAAGCGCGCCGCGGTCGAGAAACAGATTGTCCTCCAGGCCGACCCGCACATTGCCGCCGACGATCGCGGCGAGGCCGGCATAGGGCAATTGACGGCGGCCAATGGAGAAGGCGCTGAAAATTGCGCCGGGCGGAATCTGATTGACCAGCGCCATGAGCGTCAGCGGATCGTCCGGCGCGCCGTAGGGAATGCCCATGCACAATTGGATGAGGCAGGGATCGTCAATCAGCCCTTCCTTGATCAATTGCTTGACGAAGACGAGATGGCCCGTGTCAAAGACTTCGAGCTCTGGTCGGACGCCGAGCGCCTGGACCTTCTTGGCCATCGCCCGCAGCATGCTCGGCGTGTTGGTCATCACGTAGTCGCCGAGCGCGAAATTCATCGTCCCGCAATCAAGCGTGCAAATCTCCGGCAGCAATTCGCTCACATGCGCGAGGCGCTCGCTCGGCCCAGCCATGTCGGTGCCGGCCGGATCGAGCGGGAGAGGGGATTCGCCGTGGCCGAACACGATATCGCCGCCCATGCCGGCGGTGAGATTGATCACCACATCCGTATCGGACGCGCGGATGCGCTCGACGACTTCGCGGTAGAGTTCGACCCGCCGCGCCGCTTTGCCGGTCTGAGGGTCGCGCACGTGAATATGGGCGATCGCCGCGCCGGCTTTCGCCGCTTCGATCGCCGCCTCGGCGATTTGCCGAGGCGTCACCGGCACGCCGGGATGCCGGCCGACCGTGTCGCCCGCGCCGGTCACCGCGCATGTGATGAAGACGTCCTGGTTCATGCGGAAAGCCTCTATCGGCGAGACGGGTGCGGCGCCGGGGTGAGAATCATCAATTCATCACGCGCGGCCGCTGCTCAACTAGCCTAAATCCGACATCGAGACGCGGCTAAGCGACATTGCTGCTATTCGCTTTTCCTTCTGACACGTTGTGCAACCGCGCCCCACAGATGGCGCAAAAATGCGTCACCCTGCGTACGGGCGCGGCGTTGACTGAGTTCATCACCAATCTTCTTTGCGAAAACGCACGATGAATCGCGCTGGTCGGCGCTACTCATCGATAGTGTTGCAAAAACTTTCTTGCCGTAGCGGAAACAGCGATGTCGCGGAGCCGCAAGGATCGTGGCGGATTGTGGATAAGCCACAAAAATGTCGTTTGACATTGGCGGCGGGGTGAAGCACATGGCAGAGTATAGCGTCGCTTCCGCAGTGGGTCGCCAGAACGGCGCGGAGGTGGCGTGAGAGGGTTGGCAGCGGCGGCCCCCGACCCTCTCCCGTCCCCAGCAAAACCAGCCAAGAACAAAGCGCATCGGCGATGCGCTCGCGCTATCGTAAGCGGCGATGCGGCGCGCGCAGAGAATTGCGGGAGCAAGCCGCAGGGCGCTCGCGGAACAAACAACCCGCCTTGCCGTTGAATTCTTGCCGATCGAGGCGGCTCGTCGAAAATCATGAAACTGCGTTTCGCGCGAGGCCGGCGAGAGAGTTTGGAGAGTTTGCACCCGGCCTATTTCGCGCTGGTTATGGCGACGGGAATCGTCGCGCTCGCTTTGCACCTGCATGGCGTTCCGTTCGCGCCGACGATTTTGTTCTGGTTCAACGGGCTCGCGTTGATCGTCCTACTTTCCTTGCTTGGCCTGCGCATCCGGCGCTATCCAAAGACGTTTCTCGCCGACTTCAAAAGCCATCGGCGCGGCGTTGGCTTTTTCACTCTGGTCGCGGCGGTCGCGCTGTTCGGGAGCGAACTCGTCCTTCAGATGCGGGCCGTCCGCCTCGCGGTTTTTCTTTGGGCCGCCGCCGCGATTCTCTGGCTTCTGGTCATGTATGGCGTCCTGGCGGCGCTCACGACGAAAGCCGAGAAGCCAAGCCTGGCCGAGGGCCTCAATGGCGGCTGGCTGATCAGCGTCGTCGCCACCCAGTCGGTCTCGATCATGACCGCGTTGATGGCGTCCGAGCAAAGCTTCGCCGGCGCCCGCGAGCCGTTGATGTTCGCGGCGCTCGCGCTATGGCTCGGCGGCGGCGCGTTGTACCTCTGGCTGACGACGCTGATTTTTCTCCGCTGCGCGTTCATGCCGATGTCGCCGGAAGACCTCTCGCCGACTTATTGGATCAATATGGGCGCCGTCGCGATTTCGACGCTGGCCGGCGCGACTCTGCTGAGCGGCGCGGCGCTTTCGACAGTCGTCTCGACGCTCGCCTCGTTTGTCGCGGGTTTCACCATGTTCTTCTGGGCGATCGCGAGCTGGTGGATCCCCATGCTCTTCATCTGGAGCATATGGCGCCATCTCATCCGCGGCGTGCCTTTCGCCTATGACCCGCTCTATTGGGGCGCCGTGTTTCCGCTCGGCATGTATTCGGTCTCGACCTTCCGTCTCGCCGAGGCGCTGCGCGCGCCGTTCCTGATGCCGGTCTCGATTGCGTTCATGGTCGTCGCTTCGGCGGCGTGGCTCGTCGCGCTGGCCGGCTTGGCCGGCAGCCTCGTCGACCGCGCGAAGCTTGGCGCGCCGCGCCTGCCCTGGGGCAAGCGCGCCTTATAACTCAGCGTCTCGC
>DATGLU010000287.1:0-2578 GCA_035294045.1 Roseiarcus sp.
GATCGACATGGACGAGAAGCTGTTCCGCTGGATGCTGAACGATGATGCGATGGCGACGGAAAAGCTCGCCGAGGGCATCCGGACCTTCGCGCACGATTTGACATCGCTGCGCAAGGTCGTCGACACCCGCCTCGCCGCCGCGGCGTAGCGCATCCTCCCCCGTTCCGCAAAGCGGAACGGGGGAGGGGGACCATGCGAAGCATGGTGGAGGGGGCCGCGGTCTATGAGGATAAATCCCAACCGCCGCTGCCCCCTCCCCGCGCTGACGCGCGGTCCCCCTCCCCCGCTTCGCGGGGGAGGAAGTACCTACAGCGTTAGACCGGCGGCTCGGGCCAGGGCCGCGCTTCGCCGCGCCGCATCTCCTCGAAGGCGCGCGCGAAGCTCAGCACGCCGAGATCGTCGAAGCGCCGGCCGATGATCTGCAAGCCGATCGGCAGGCCTTCCGGCGAATAGCCGCAATTGATCGAGGCCGCCGGCTGCTCGGAGACGCTGAAGGGCAGCGTGAAGCCGATATGGGTGAAGGGATCGAGCGGATCGGCGCCCGGCGACGGGTCCTCGGCGGCGAAGGCGACCATCGGCGCGGTCGGCGACAGCACGACATCATAAGGAAGGGTCGCCGCCACGGTGGCGCGGCGCATCGCCATGATCTGGCTGTAGCCGCGGCCGACATCCTGGCCGGATAGCGGCGCCGCCGATTCCGCCCAAGCGAGAATGTAGGGAAGGATTTTTACGCGGCGCTCGAGCGGCAAAGCCGCGATGTCGAGATAGGAGCGCATGCGGAAGAAATGGTCCCAGCCGTCGAGCATTTCCTGGGTGAGGAAGGGCGGCAGGGGCTCGACGACCGCGCCGGCTAAAGCGAGATCGCGCGCCGCCTTCTCGACCGCCGCGCGCGTCTCGGGCGAAGGCGGCGCGCCGCAGCCGACCTCGAGCAGCAGCCCGATCTTTAGGCCGCGCAGCGCGGCGGGCTTGATCCGCCAATCCAATTCCTGCGGCGGCAGGTTCATGTAGTCTCGCGGGTCAGGCTTCGACAGAACGCTCATCATCAGCGCGGCGTCGTCGACGCTCCGCGTCATCGGCCCGGCCACCCGGCCGAGATAAGGCGGGTCGATCGGCACGCGGCCGAGGCTCGGCTTCAACGCGAAAATGCCGCACCAGCCGGCCGGCAGGCGGACGGAGCCGCCGATATCGGTGCCGAGATGGAGCGGGCCGTAGCCGGCCGCCGCCGCGGCGCCGGCGCCCGCCGACGAGCCGCCGGGATTGCGGCTCAGGTCCCAGGGATTGCGGGCGAGCGCGTGAAAGCTGGAAAGGCCGGAGGACAGCATGCCGTAATCCGGCATGGTGGTTTTCGAGAAGATGATCGCGCCGGCTTCGCGCAAGCGCGCCGAAGGCGGCGCGTCGGCCGCGGCTGGGATCAATTCGCTCGCCGCCGTGCCGAGCGGCGTCGGCTCGCCCTTGGTCGGAATGTTGTCCTTCACCGTCGCCGGAACGCCGTCGAGCGGACCCATCGGCTCGCCGCGCATCCAGCGCTGCTCCGAGGCTTTGGCCTCGGCAAGCGCCCGCTCCGGATTGAGCAGATAGGTCGCCCGGATATGGGGCTCGAAGCGCTCGACGCGCGCGAGCACGTCCTTCATCGCTTCGAGCGGCGAGAGCTTGCCGCCGCGATAGGCGGCGAGCAGTTCGACAGCGGAGAGTTGATGCGGGGTCATCTGGTATGGAAGAACTTAATAGGTACGAACCTGTCATTCCCGCGAAAAGCGGGAATCCAGAAGCCTCGGCGCTTGCAGGAGAGGCCGCGCTGGATTCCCGCTTGCGCGGGAATGACGCGCCAGGGCGAAGGCCGCGTCGCGCCAGGCGACGCGGCGCTCGTCGATCACTGCTTCCAGGACATCGCCGAAAGGTCGTTGGCGAAGATCGGCGCATTCTTCCATGTGCCCTGTAGCTTGGCGTCAGCCACATTGAACTGCTGGAGTTGGAACAGGAAGACATTGACGCAGTCGTCCGCGATCTTCTTCTGCGCTTCGCCCATATATTTTTTGAACGTCGCCAGATCGGGCGCAGCGTTCATCTTCGCGATGATGTCTTGAAAGTCCTTGTTGTCGTACTGGTAATAGTAGTCAGGATTGGCGTAGATGCCGATGTCTAGCGGCTCCACATGGCTGACGATGGTCATGTCGTAGTTCTTGCCCTTATAGACGCCCGACAGCCATTGCGCCCATTCGACATTTTCGATCTTGGCCTGGATGCCGACCTCGGCAAGTTCTGAGGCGATGATTTGGCCGCCGTCGCGCGCATAGGTCGGCGGCGGCAAGATCAGCGAGAGCGTGAGCGGCGTCGTCACGCCCGCTTCTTTGAGCAGCGCCTTCGACTTCGCCGGATCGTGCGGATATTCGCCGGTCAGATCGATATAACCTGGATCGTTCGGCGTCAGGTGCGAGCCAATCGGCACGCCCAAGCCGTTCTGCGCGCCGTCGATAATCGCTTTGCGGTCGACCGCATAGGCGATCGCCTGTCGAACTTTCAACTCGTCGAGCGGCTTTCGCTTGTTGTTAAGAGCTAGGATTGTCTTGCCCTCCGTGCC
>DATGLU010000288.1:0-8631 GCA_035294045.1 Roseiarcus sp.
AAGGGCGGCAACCACCACGATCGCGACGATCACCAGGGTCGAAAGGCCGAAGATTCTAAAATCGACAGCGGCCAGCATCCAATGGGGCAGCTTGCTGGAGGTGACCTCCTGTCCGTGAGCATAGATGTAGGTGAAGCCCCGATAGAGCGACATCGTGCCAAGCGTCGCGATCAGCGGGGAGACTTTTGCGTAGGCGACGATGAGCCCGTTAATGAGCCCGAGCGCCGCGCCGAGACAGATCGCAATGATAACAAGCTCAGCGCCGACCGTCGGATGATGGGCCGCGTAGTCGGCCGAAAGATAGGCCGCGAAGCCCATGATCGAGCCGACGGACACATCAAGGTTCCGGGTCAACAGCACGACGGCTTGCGCCGCCGCGACAATCGCGAGGATCGAGGCGTTGGACGCCACAACGGCCAAGTTTTGCCAGGTGAGGAATTGGGGATTAAGCGTGGCGAAGACCGCGCTGAGCAGGAGTAGGAAAACGACCACGCCCCCGAGCCGGAGCCGGAGCGCCAGATCAGCGATACTGCGGCGGGCGCGCCCGACGGCGGCATTAGTGGAGGACATGCGTCGCCTCCGCGCTGCCGGTGGCGGCGCGCATAATCGCCTCTTGCGTGGCGTCGCGCCCCTCAATCTCCGCAACGATCCGCCCTTCTGCAACAACCAGAATGCGATCGCTCATCGCCAGGATTTCCGGCAGGTCGGACGAGATCATCAGAACCGCCAAACCGGACTCCGCCAAATCACGGATGATTTGATGAATTTGCGCCTTGCTTCCGACATCGACGCCGTGGGTCGGCTCGTCCAGGATGAGCACTGTTGGAGAGGTCGCGAGCCAGCGCGCGAAGGCGACCTTCTGGCGATTGCCGCCCGAAAGGGTGGAAACGACCTGATCGGCGCCTCTGGCGCGCACGCGATAGGCGGCGATCGCTTCCGTCGCGATTTGGTGTTCGCGGCGGCGATCGAGCAGACCGAACCGAGCCAATCGACTGGCGATTGGAAGCGTGACGTTGCCCGCAATCGTCTCAGCCATGATCAGGCCCTGGCCGTCCCGATCCTCGGGAAGATAGGCAACGCCGAGGCCCAGCATTTGCTCGGGGGCTTCGGGGGTAACCTCGCGGCCCTTGAGGACGATCCGGCCCGCTGTGGGCGAGGTCATCCCGAAGATGGCTTGCGCGATTTCCGAACGGCCCGCGCCCACCAGTCCGGCCATCCCGACAATTTCTCCGGCGCGTAGGGAGAACGAGACGTCGGCGAACGCGCCGGCGAGACCGAGGCGGTCGACTTTGAGGAGTTCGGGCCCTGGACTGACCGGGTCGCGTCGGGCGAACATCGTCTCGATATTGCGGCCAACCATCAAATTGACGATGCCGGCGCGATCCAGATCGCGAACGGCGCATGTTGCAATATGGCGTCCGTCGCGCAGGATTGTGATGTCGTCGGCGATGGCTTCCACTTCCTCAAGCCGATGGGTGATCAGCAGTACGGATTTTCCCTCCGCGCGCAGGGCGCGGACGACGCCGAACAGCTTCTCGGCCTCCGCCGGCGTCAACGGCGAGGTCGGCTCATCGAGAATCAGAAGCTGAATGTCGGTCGACAACGCACGGGCGATCTCGACGAATTGCAATTCAGCGACCGACAAAGCCGCCACAAGCGAGCGCGGGTCGAGGCCGACGCCAAGCTTTTGCAGGACCCGCCGGGCGCCGGCGTACATGGCTTTGCGGTTCACCGTTCCGAAAACGGTGCGAGGGAAATTGCCGACGAATATGTTCTCCGCGACGTCGAGATGAGGGAGAAGCTTCGGATCCTGGTAGACAGCCGAGACTCCGCCGGCGCGAGCTTCGGTCGGCGTGCGGAAGGCCGCGGGCCTGCCATTCACTTCGATAGCGCCGGCGTCTTCAGTCACTATCCCGGTGATGACCTTGACGAGGGTGGATTTGCCGGCGCCGTTCTCTCCGACCAAAGCGTGCACGCGCCCCCGATGGATGTCGAACGTGATATCGTGGAGAACGCGCGTCGGGCCATAGGCCTTGCTAATCCCGCTAATCCGCAACGCCGGCGCAGCCGCGACCTCGGTTTGTTGCATGGCGGCGTACTCCAGTCGTCTCAAACCGTCTTCAGCATTCCGCCATCGACGAAATAGGTCGAGCCTATCGAATAGCTTGCTTTGTCCGAGCAGAGGAACACGAAGAAATTGGCGAGTTCTTCGGGGGAGGCGAAGCGCTTGATCGGGGCGTGCTCGGCGGCCACTCCGTCGAGATACGCCTTCCAATCGCCGCCGCTGGCGGCGGTCAGTTGCTTGGCGGTCTTGACCCAATCGGGGGTGAGGATGAGGCCGGGATTGATGCAATTCACGCGGATGTTGTCGCCGACGAGCTCCAGGGCGAGAGTCTTCGAAAACATCATCAGCGCCGCCTTGGTCACATTGTAGATCGGCTCGTACCAGAGCGGCTGAACGGCGCAGATCGAGGCGTTGTGCAGGATGACGCCGCCGCCGCGCTGGCGCATTCCGGGGACCAGGCCGCGCGAGAGGCGCACGGCCGCCATGACGTGCAGCTCCCAATAGGCCTGCCATTTCTCGTCCGGCGCGGCCATGATCGTCTCGTTGCTGCCCGAGCCGGCATTGTTGATGAGGATGTCGGCGCCGCCGAATTCGGCTTCGACCGCCTTGATCAAGGCGTCGGCGCCTTCCGCCGTCGCTACGTCGCAGGCGACGCCGACCGCCCGAACGCGGTGCGCGTTGGCGATGTTCTGCGCCTCGGCCCGCACCCTTTCGGCTTGCCGGGCCGCGACGACCACCTGGACGCCTTCCGCCGCCAAGCCGTGAGCGACCGCCAGGCCGATGCCGACGCTGCCGCCAGTGATCACGGCAGACTTGCCCCGCAGATTGAGGTGCATGGCGTTTCCCGCTTTTTCCGTGTTGCTTTTGGTTATTGACTAGCTATGCAACAATTTGGTTAGCTATGCATACCCAAAAGGCGCCGTCAAGCCGGTGGAGGGAACGCATGAAAGCGCTAGTTCTCGAAAAGACCCGTCAGCTCTCGCTCCGCGAGATCGATCTGCCGCAAAAGCTTGGTCCCAAGGACGTGAAGATCCGGATCGACACGGTCGGCATATGCGGCAGCGACGTTCATTACTACACGCATGGCCGGATCGGTCCCTTCGTGGTCAAAGAGCCGATGGTGCTCGGCCACGAGGCGGCCGGCACGATCGTCGAGACCGGCGAGGCGGTGAAGGATTTGAAGCCGGGCGACCGGGTCTGCATGGAGCCGGGAGTGCCCGATCTCGAATCCCGCGCCGCCAAGCTCGGCCTCTACAATGTCGATCCGAGCGTCACGTTCTGGGCGACGCCGCCGGTTCATGGCTGCCTGACGCCGGTCGTCGTTCACCCGGCGGCGTTCACGTACAAATTGCCCGACAATGTTTCCTTCGCGGAAGCCGCCATGGTGGAGCCTTTTGCGGTCGGGCTCCAGGCCGCGGCGAAAGCGCAGATTCGGCCCGGCGACTTGGCGGTCGTCATCGGCGCCGGCCCGATCGGCATCATGGTCGCGCTTGCCGCGCTGGCCGGGGGATGCTCCAGGGTGATCGTTGCCGATCTGATCGACGAGAAGCTCGCCATCGCCGCGCGCTACCAAGGCGTCACGGCGATCAATGTCAGAACCCGATCTCTCGCGGACACCGTCTCGGACGCGACGTCCGGCTGGGGCGCGGACATCGTCTTCGAGGCGAGCGGCAGCTCGAAAGCCTACCAAGCAATATTCGACCTGGCGCGGCCGGGCGGCTGCCTCGTTCTGGTCGGCATGCCGGTCGAACCCGTCCCTTTCGACGTCTCCTCCGCGGCGGCGAAAGAATTGCGCATCGAGACCGTCTTCCGCTACGCCAACGTCTTCGACCGCGCCTTGGCGATGATTGCGTCCGGAAAGGTCGACCTCAAGCCGCTCGTCTCCCATACCTTTTCCTTCGAGGAAAGCATCCAGGCTTTCGAGCGCGCGGCCGAGGGGCGGCCGCATGACGTCAAGCTGCAAATCAAGCTATAGAGGCGCGCGCGTCGACAGAACAGGGCGAGCGGATGATTCGGAAAAAGCGGTATGCCTCGTCCACGGACGTTGCGCGCCTCGCCGGCGTCTCGCAATCGGCCGTGTCTCGTACCTACAAGCCGGGCGCGAGCGTGTCGAACGAAACCCGGCAGAAGGTGCTCGCCGCTGCGGCCGAGCTCGGCTACCGGCCGAGCATGATCCCGCAGATCATGCTGACGCATCGGTCCAACCTCGTCGCCCTTGTCGTCGGCGGCATGTACAATCCGTTCTACGCCAAGACGCTTGAGCGGTTCACCTCGGGCCTGCAAGCGGCCGGGCATCAGGTCCTGCTGGTTCATGTCGATAGCGGCCATACGCTGGACGGCGCGATTCCGCGTCTCGTAAGCTACCGCGTCGATGCGATCGTCAGCGCTTTGGCGATCCTTTCGCCGGCCGCGGTCGACGAATTGTCGCGGCTGAACATTCCGATCATCTCTTTCAACACGCCGGTTCACAACGACTGGATCTCGTCGGTATGCTGCGACAATGTCGCGGCCGGACGGATGGCCGCGGACCTCCTGGTCGAGCGGCAAGGCCGCTCCTTCGCCTATGTGCGCGGGCCGCTCGGCAGTCCGGCGAGCGAGGAGCGCCTGCAAGGCTTCGCGGAGCGGTTGGGCGCGAAAGGCTTTGCGGCGCCGCGTTTATCGCAAGGAGATTTTCGCTACGAAGGCGGCCTGGCGGCGGGACTTGAATTGCTGGCCGGGCCGGAGCGGCCGGACGCGATATTCTGCGGCAACGATTTGATGGCCCTCGGCCTCATCGATGCAGCGCGCGAGCGGCTTCGCTTGCGGGTTCCCGAGGACGTCATGGTCGTCGGCTTTGACGACATACCGCAAGCGTCTTGGGAGGCGTATCGGCTGACCACCATCGCTCAGGACGAGGCGGTCATGACCGACCACGCCCTGCGCATCGTCACGCGCGCGATGGAATTGCATAGCGGCGCGGGAAACGAGCGCCTTGTCGTACCGGGAAAGCTGATCGAGCGCGGCAGCGTGCGGCCGGGAGCGCGCGCATCTGACGCTCCGGATGGCGCGCCGCGCCGCTCTGTCCGAGAGGAAGCAAGGGAAGCGGCCGTCAAAATCCCGACGTGAATGTGCAATTGCCGCCGGCGGTGGGCTGGCGAACCCAGCGTGGTCCTCGCCGACCGCTCGCGAGACCCTAGCCCTCAGGGCGAAGAATGGCTTATTGTGTCCCATTGCTCAATTTCGCGAGGTTGGAGATGATCAGGGGCGCGTTACTGGCTTTAGCGGGGCTGTTGACGGCCGGCATTGCTCATGCCGACGAACTGCCGCCGCTGCATAGCGCCATCGACAGCACGTTCGCGCCGCACGCCATGCCGAAAATCTCCGGCGGCCTCGAAGGCTTCAATATCGATGTCGTCGACGAGTTTTCAAAGCGCATTCACCGCAAGATCATCGTCGATGGGGCGCAATTTGCCGGCCTGATCCCTGCGATGCAGGCCGGAACCTACGATTTCCTGGCGGCCGTCGTGACCGTCACCCCCGAACGCGCCAAGCAGATGCTGTTCATGGAGGGCTTGCTGAACGCGGATTATCGCTTCCTCACGCTCGCGAGCGCGCCGGCCATCACCTCGCTCGACCAGCTCAAGGGCAAGGTGATCGCCGTCCAGAAGGGCGCGATCTACGAGAAATGGGCGCAGGAAAACGCTTCGAAATATGGCTGGAGCACGGAATCCTACGCAACCAGCACCGACGCCGCGCAGGCGGTGATCGCCGGACGCGCCTACGCCAACATTTCCGCCGCGACGGTGACGGCGTGGATCGTCAAGAACAATCCGCGATTGAAAAATTCCTATATCGTCCATACCGGCCTCGTCTGGTCGATGCCGACGCGCAATGACAATGTCGCGCTGCGCAACCAGCTCGAAAACGCGCTGGAATGCATGAAGCTCGACGGCACGATGGCCAAGCTGCACGAAAAATGGTTCGGCGTGCCGCCCGAGCCGGGCGCGGTGGTGACTACGGTGTTTCCAGGCTATGGCGTTCCGGGGATGCCCGGATACGATCCGACGCCGCACAAGCCGGAATGTTGAGCCCCGGCGCGGGACGGGGCGCTTCCTACATTCTCGAAGCGCGCGGCGTGCGGAAGGTCTATGGCGATCACGAGGTCCTGAAGGGCGTCGACCTGCTCGTCTCGCCGGGCGAAATGGTGTTCCTGATCGGGCCGTCCGGCTCGGGAAAGAGCACCTTGCTGCGCTGCTGCAATCGCCTGGAGGAGCCGAGCGGCGGGAGCATCCTGATCGGCGGCGTCGATCTTCTTTCGCCGAGGACCGACATCAACACGATGCGGCGCGAGATCGGCATGGTGTTCCAAGCCTTCAATCTCTATCCGCATTTGACGGCGCTCGGAAACGTCGCGCTCGCCTTGCGCAAGGCGGTCGGCAAGCCGCGCGCCGAGGCCGAGCGCATCGCGCTGGAGAACCTGTCGCGCGTCGGCCTCGCCGACAAGGCGCGCGCCTATCCCGCCGAGTTGTCCGGCGGCCAGCAGCAGCGAGTGGCGATCGCCCGGGCCCTCGCCCTCGAGCCGAAAATCATCCTGATGGACGAACCGACTTCGGCGCTCGATCCTGAACTCGTCGGCAGCGTGCTCGAAGTGGTGCGGGACTTGCGGCAAAGCGGGATGACGCTGGTGATCGCAAGCCACGAAATGCGCTTCGCGCGCGAGGCGGCGGACAGGGTGCTGTTTCTCGACCAGGGCCAGGTCGTCGAGGAGGGCGATCCGGAATCCTTGTTCAACGATCCGAAGGAAGAGCGCACCCGCCGCTTCCTTCGCGACGTTCGGCGCTAAAGGCGGCGCAATGTCCGCTCTTCAACGCTTCGTCGCCACCTTTCTCGATCCGGATGTCGCCACGCGCTACGCCCCGCAAATATTCTACGGCTTGCTGGTGACGTTCGCCATCGGCCTCGCCGTCGTCGTGACCGGCTTGGGCGTCGGCCTTCTTCTGGCCGTCTTGCGCGCCTTCGGTTTTAGGGTCGTCAATGCGGTCCTCATTCAGATCGTCGACATGCTGCGCGCGCTGCCGCCGCTGGTCATCATCTTGATCATCTATTTCGGCCTTCCCAATGTCGGCATCGTCATTCCGAGCGCGCTCGTGCTCTGGATGTCCCTTTCGGCCGTGCTCGCCGCTTTCGCTGAGGAAGTCTATTGGGCGGGCATCACCTCCATTCCCGCCGGCCAGTGGATGGCCGCCCGCTCGACCGGCCTGACTTTCGTTCAAACCCTGCGCTTTGTGGTTCTCCCGCAGGCCTTGCGCCTGGCCATCCCGCCGCTGACCAATCGAACCATCGCGATCACCAAGAACACCGCGCTTGGCAGCGCGATCGGCGTCAATGAGATTCTCGGCCAGTCGATATCGGCCGAGGCGTTTTCAGGCAATGCGACGCCGCTGACCATGGCGGCGATCCTTTACGTGCTTCTGTTCATTCCGTTAGTCGTTGCATCTCGCTCGCTCGAGCTCCGCTACGGTCGAGGAGCGCGCTGATGGAGATATTGGTCCACGAATTTTTCAACCTTTCCGTGATGGCGCGGGTCGCGCCCTTGATCCTGAGAGGGCTCATCGAGACGCTGCTGCTCTGCGCCTTTCTGGTTCCGATCGGGCTCCTCGGCGGACTTGGCGCGATGCTCGTTGCGACGAGCAAATATCGGTTCGCGCGCCTCGCGGCCATGGCCTTCATCGACTTCTTCCGCTCCTTTCCGCCGCTCGTCCTGCTCATCTTCATCTATTCGGGACTGCCCTTCGCCGGGCTGCACGTTCCCGCCACTCTGGCCATCTGCGTCGCCTTCCTGCTCAATTCCTCGAGCTATTATGGCGAAATCTATCGGGCGGGCGTGCTCAGCGTCCCGCGCGGCCAGATCGACGCCGGCCGCTCGACCGGCCTGACCGCTTGGCAGACGTTCCTCTACATCACGCTCCCGCAAGGCGTACGCAACGTTCTGCCTGAGCTTCTCTCCAACACGGTCGAACTGGTGAAGCTGACGACCTTGGCCAGCGTCATCTCGGCTCCCGAACTGCTCCATTCGGCCGATTTGGCCCGTTCGCTCACCTATAATTCCTCGCCTTTGGTGCTCGCGGCGATCATCTATCTCGTGCTTCTATGGCCCATTGTGCGGGTGATCCGGCGTTTGGAGCATCGGCTCGGGCCGCAGAGCGCGCGTTAGGTGCGCGAGCAAATGGAATAGCGTCGGTGAAACCGCGGACAATTCTCGTCATCAATCCCGCCGCCAATCCGGGCATGACGGAGCGGATCGACGCGACGGTCGCGCCGTTTCGGCTTCGCCATGGCGTCGAGATCGTTTGCGAAACCCTTGCGGCCGGCCCGAGGATCGTCGCCTCGAATGGCGACGTGGACGCGGCGGCGGTCGCGCTCCGCGCCCGCCTTGCGGAGGAGACCGACAATCTCGCGGTCGCCGTGATCGCCTGCTACGCCGATCCGGGTCTTCACGCCTGCCGTGAGGCGACGCCCGCGCCGGTGCTCGGCGCCGGGCGCTGCGCCGCGCTGGCCGCGCTGGCGCGGGCGGACAATTTCGGGGT
>DATGLU010000289.1:0-5497 GCA_035294045.1 Roseiarcus sp.
TGCTCGATGTCGTGCGCCGCACGGCCGAGGCCTGCTTCATGCCGCTGACGGTCGGCGGCGGCGTGCGCACGATCGACGACATCCGCAATCTGCTGCTCGCCGGCGCCGACAAAGTCTCGGTCAACACCGCCGCGGTGAAGGATCGCGGCTTCGTCAAGGCCGCGGCGGAGAAGTTCGGCAGCCAACTGGTCGTCGTCGCGGTCGACGCCAAAAAGGTCGCGCCCAGCCGCTGGGAAATTTTCACCCATGGCGGCCGCAACGCCGCCGGCATCGACGCGATCGAGTACGCGCGCGAAGTCGTCGCGCTCGGCGCCGGCGAAATCCTTTTGACCTCGATGGACCGCGACGGCGCCAAGTCGGGTTACGATCTGGAATTGACCCGCGCCGTCGCCGACGCCGTCAACGTGCCGGTCATCGCCTCCGGCGGCGTCGGGACGCTCGATCATCTTGTCGATGGCGTGAGGAAAGGCCACGCCAGCGCCGTCCTCGCCGCCTCGATCTTCCATTTCGGCGAGCACACGATCCGCGAAGCCAAGGCGCATATGGCCGCCGCCGGCCTGCCGATGCGGATGGATTGAGCCGTCCGTCCCTTTGGGGCTTGGCGGGATTTGTGATAGTCTCCGATGAGCATTCGGCGGCGTTCAATGCGCAGGACGATTGACGATCCGGTCTTGGCGCGCTTTCGCGCGGCGCTTGAGGACATTTATGGCGATCGGCTCGACCGCATCGTACTGTTCGGATCGCGCGCGCGGGGCGATGCCCGGCCGGATTCCGATTACGATATCGCCGTCTTCTTGACCGCGTTGCCCGATCGCTGGCGCGAGTTGGATCGGCTTGCCGATTTGCGGGTGCGCTTTCTCGACGATTCGGGGGTCTTCTTCGACGCCCGGCCTTATTCCGCCGAGGCTTATCGGGATACAACGCCGCTCATGAGCGAGATTCGTCATGACGGACTTCCGTTGTGACGCCGCAAGCCGCTCGCTTTTTGGACAAAGCGCAAAAACTCTTGGCTGAAGCCGAGGTGATGATCGGCGCCGGTCTCGCGGACGCCGCCGGACGTACCGCTTATCTTGCTGCTTTCCATGCCGCCCAGGCGCTCATCTTCGAGCGAATCGGAAAAACCTTGAAGAGCCATACCGGAGTTCATGCCGAATTCCTTCGTCTCACAAAAGACGATTCGAATATCGGCGAGTTGCGCGCCTTCTTGTCGCGCGCCTACAATCTCAAGTCTCTCGCCGACTACGAGACGGGACCGGACTCCGAGATTTCGCCGGACCGTGCGGCAAAAGCCCTTGCCGAAGCCAAGCGCTTCGTCGCTTTTCTTGGCGACCTTATAGGCGGATAAGGACGCCTACATCCCCTGCCTGAGCGCCGCCAGCACCTTCGCCGACGGGCGGCCGTCGGGCGAGCGGCCGATTTTTCGCTGGAAATCGGCGATCGCTTCGCGCGTCTTGTTGCCGATCGCGCCGTCCGGCTCGCCGACATCGTAGCCGCGCTGGGTCAGGAGCCGCTGCAATTCGCGGCGCTCGGCGCGCGACAGGCCAGGATCGTCGGTCGGCCAGGGCGTGACGAACGGGCCGCCGCCGGCGAGGCGATCGGAGAGGTGGGCGATCGCCAGCGCATAGGATTCGGCGGCGTTATACGAATAGATCGCGTCGAAATTGGAGGTGACGAGGAAGGCCGGCCCGTTCGGCCCCGCCGGCAGCAAAAGCCCGGCCTCGCCTTCGCCGAGCGGCCGTCCGTCGACCCGCCTGATCCCGCGCGCCGCCCAGGCCGACATCGGGGCCTTGCGCCGCCTGCCGGACGGACCCGAATAGCCTTCCGGCAGTTTGACCTCGAAGCCCCAGCCAATCCCCGAGCGCCAGCCGGCGTGATGCAGGAAATTGGCGGTCGAGCCGATCGCGTCGGGAACGGAATCGACAATATCGCGGCGCCCGTCGCCGTCGAGATCGACGGCGAGGCGCAGAAAGGTCGACGGCATGAACTGGGTCTGGCCGAACGCGCCGGCCCAGGAGCCGACCAGCCGGTCGGCGGCGATGTCGCCATGGGCGACGATTTTGAGCGTTGCGATCAATTCGCCGCGGAAATAGCCGGCCCGCTCGCCGTAGCAGCCGAGCGTAGCCAGCGATTGGATCAGCGGGCGCGAGCCCATCGTCTTGCCGAAATTGGATTCGACGCCCCAGACTGCGGCGATGATCGTGCGCGGAACGCCGTAGCGCTCCTCCGCCAGAGCGAAGGCGCGGGCGTATTTGCGCAAGCCCTCCTTGCCGTCGGCGATGCGCTCGTCGTCGACGAGACCGGCGAGATAATCCCAGATCGGCGTCTTGAATTCCGGCTGGTTCTTCTGGAGGTCGAGGATTTTCATATCCGGCTGCACGCCGGCGGTCGCCTGGTCGAAAACCGAGCCCGGGATTCCGCTATGGACGGCCTCGCTGCGGATCGCGGCGAGACAAGAGGCGAAGTCCGCCCGCGCGGCGCCGGGCAGCGCGAGCGAAACGGCGAGGATAACGAGGAGAAGGCGGGCGCTCGCCAATGACGGCGTTGATGTCTTCACGAGTTCGATCATCGACGATTCGCGACAGCGGGTCGAGCCTGTTTGTCTCATTGATTAAAAGCTGCGGCTCACCCTCGCCCCAACCCTCTCGCGCGAGCGCTCCGAGCGCTGCGCTGTAACCGCGGTCGCCGACCGCGGCTACAATCCCTTCTCCCGCTTGCGGGAGAAGGTGGCCTGAAGGGCCGGATGAGGGTGACCCGCAAATCTAAATTCAGCGGCTCGCCCTCACCCCAACCCTCTCCCGCAAGCGGGAGAGGGGGCGCGCCGAGCGCGGTCATCGAACGTTGCGCCAGAGCCGCGGTCGGCGACCGCGGCTACAAATCTCAAAGCCAGGGATGCGCCGCGGCGGCCTTTTTCTCGTAGCGTTCGATCGCCGGCGCCTCGACCATGGTCAAGCCGATATCGTCGAGGCCTTCGAGCAGGCAATGCTTGCGGAACGGATCGATCTCGAAGCGCACCACGCCGCCGTCCGGCCCGCGAATCTCCTGTTTCTCCAGATCGATGCTCAGCGTGGCGTTGGCGCCGCGCTCGGCGTCGTCCATCAGCTTGGCCAGATCCTCGGCCGAGACCTTGATCGGCAGGACGCCGTTCTTGAAGCAATTGTTATAGAAAATGTCGGCGAAATCGGTCGAGATGACGCAGCGAATGCCGAAATCGAGCAGCGCCCAGGGCGCGTGCTCGCGCGACGAGCCGCAGCCGAAATTGTCGCCGGCGACGATGATCTGCGCCTCGGCGTAAGCCGGCTTGTTGAGGACGAAATCGGGATTGGGCGAGCCGTCGTCCTTATAGCGCATTTCGGCGAAAAGCCCCTTGCCGAGGCCGGTCCGCTTGATCGTCTTGAGATATTGCTTGGGGATGATCATATCCGTATCGACATTGTCGATCGGCAAAGGCGCGGCGACGCCCGTCAGGGTCGTGAACTTGTCCATCGAAGTTCTCGTGAAGGCCGCCTCAGCGGCGCGTAGCGGCGATTTAACAAATGTCCTATTTGGGCGCAAATGCCGGACGCCGATCAGCCGTCGCCGCGCGGCGCGATTCTAAATGTGGCGGGACTCTCGCAAAACCATCCACAGATTGTCGTGAACAAAACCGGATTCCCGACGAGTCGCCGATTCGGCCGCGATTCGTTCCCATCCCGTTCGAGTCGCCGCTTCTGGCGCGGATTTAGCCGCGGCCGGGGGCAAGATTTTCTTCATCTCCTCGACGCGGCCTTCAGGACACAAAGACCTCATGACGATCGAAGGGCCGTTGCCCAATCGCCTTAGCCAGCCCTTTGAAGAGGCCGCTGAAATTCAAACGGTCCTGGGGCCGACCAATACCGGCAAGACGCATTACGCGATCGACCGGATGCTCACCCATCGCTCCGGGGTGATCGGCCTGCCGCTGCGCCTGCTGGCGCGCGAAGTCTATGGCCGCATCGCCGAGCGGGCGGGCGCGGCCTCGGTCGCCTTGATCACCGGCGAGGAGCGGATCAATCCGGGCGATCCACGCTATTGGGTCTGCACGGTCGAGGCGATGCCGCGCGGCCTCAGGCCCGACTTTCTCGGCGTCGACGAGATTCAGCTCGCCGCCGATTTGCAGCGCGGCCATATATTCACCGACCGGCTGCTCAATTATCGCGGCCGGCTCGAGACGCTGTTTCTCGGCGCCGCGACGATCGAGCCGGTCATCCGGACGCTGGCGCCGAAAGCCGCGCTGTCGACGCGGCCGCGCTTGTCTTCCCGCGTTCATCAAGGCGAACGCAAGCTGACCCGGCTGCCGCGGCGCTCGGCGATCGTCGCCTTCTCGGCGCAGGACGTCTACGAGATCGCCGAGCTGATCCGCCGCCGCCATGGCGGCGCCGCCGTCGTGCTCGGCGCGCTGTCGCCGCGCACCCGCAACGCCCAGGTTGATCTCTATCAGAACGGCGATGTCGACTACATCGTCGCGACCGACGCGATCGGCATGGGGCTCAATCTCGACATCGAGCATGTCGCCTTCGCCTCGGACCAGAAATTCGACGGGCGCGAATATCGGCGACTGACCTTCGCCGAATTCGCGCAGATCGCCGGCCGGGCCGGCCGCAATCGCCGCGACGGCTCGTTCGGCTCGACCGGGCGCTGCCCGCCTTTCGAGCCGGACTTGATCGAAGCGCTCGAAACCCATCATTTCGCGCCGGCGGCGCGGGCGCTGTGGCGCAACAGCGAGCTCGATTTCTCCTCGATCGAGGCCTTGCTGCTGACGCTGCGCCGCTTCCCCGAGCGCGCCGGATTGATGCGCTCGGATTCCGGCGACGACATCAGGGCGCTGGAGATTCTCTCGGCCGATCCAACCGTGCGGCGCGCCGCCAAGACGCCGGCCGATATCGGCCGGTTGTGGGACGCCTGCCAGATTCCCGATTACCGCAACGTTTCCGGCGGCGCCCATGCCGAGCTGGTCAAATCGGTGTTTGAATTCATCGTCCGCAAGGGCAATATTTCCGAGGATTGGTTCTGGCGTCACTTGTCCAGCGCCGACCGGACCGAGGGCGACCTCGACGCGTTGTCCTCGCGCATCGACCAGGTCCGCTCCTGCGCCTACATGGCCAATCGCGAGGATTGGCTGGTCGATCCTGGACATTGGCAGGTCATAGCGCGTCAGGTAGAGGACAGGCTGTCGGACGCCCTCCATGAGCGGCTCGCTCAAAGATTCGTCGACCGGCGCACCAGCTTTCTTTTACGTCGCTACAGAGAGAACGCGATGCTCAGTGCGGAAGTGACCGCGGCCGGCGACCTCACGGTCGAAGGGCAGATTGCGGGACGGCTGCAGGGATTTCGCTTCACGCCGGATTCCGAGGCGAGCCCGGAAGCCGCCAAGGTCGCCAGCCAGGCGATCGCGGAAGCGATTGCGCGCGAAGGCGACTTGCGCGCCGCGCGGCTCGCCGAGGCGGTCGATTCCTCGCTCGTCCTCGCCAATGACGGCGCG
>DATGLU010000290.1:0-6801 GCA_035294045.1 Roseiarcus sp.
GCGCGCCGGGTTTCCGCTGATCTCATTGTGACCGGCGCCTATGGTCACTCCCGCTTGCGCGAGTGGATTCTAGGCGGCGTTACGCGCGATCTTATCGCGCGATCCGAAATACCGTTGCTGATGGCGCATTAGCGCGCTTCGGGGGCGCGAGGCCGGTCTGGGGCCGGCGGTCTTCTCCATATCCGCTGAAAATCCGCTTCGAGGAGCGAGACTTAAGCCTGCAGCACCGCTGCGCCCTGGAAACGGCCAGCCCGGAGATCGGCCAAGGCTTCATTCGCTTCCTCTAGCGGGTAGACTGTCGTCGTCGTCTTAACGCCGGCCTTGGGCGCAAGGGATAGGAACTCGACGGCGTCTCGACGCGTGAGGTTAGCGACCGATATGACCTGTCGTTCTTCCCACAACAATTGGTAAGGAAATCGCGGGATATCGCTCATATGGATGCCGCCGCAAACGACACGGCCGCCTTTGCGCACCGCTCGCAAGGCGACGGGCACAAGCTCGCCAACTGGCGCAAAAATTATAGCTGAGTCGAGAGGCTCAGGCGGCGTTTGCTCGGAACCGTTAGCCCAAACTGCGCCGAGCGATAGCGCCATTTCTTGAGCCGCCGCATCTCCCGATCGCGTGAAAGCGTAGACTTCACGACCTTGCCAGCGACAGACTTGGGCCAAAATATGGGCCGCCGCGCCGAAACCATAGAGGCCGATCCGGCGGCCCTCCCCGGCCATCTTCAAGGAGCGCCAGCCAATTAAACCGGCGCACATCAGAGGCGCCGCAGCGACCGGATCGTCGAAGTCCGCCAAAGGAAAAGCGAAGGCGGCGTCTGCGACGACATGGCTGGCGAATCCGCCGTCGCGCGTATAGCCGGTGAAAGCCGGATCGTCGCATAAATTCTCGCGATCAGAAGCGCAGTAAGGGCAAACACCGCAGGTATGACCAAGCCAGGGGACGCCGACGCGCGCGCCGATCTCCAAGCCGGTGACGCCAGGGCCTAACGCATCGACAACGCCGACGATCTCATGGCCTGGGACGAGCGGCAATTTTGGATTCGAAAGATCGCCGTCGACGACATGAAGGTCCGTTCGACAAACGGCGCATGCCTCGACGCGCAGGCGAATCTCGTCGGGTCCTGGCGAAGGGACGGCGCGCTCCTCGCAATGAAGCGGTCGCTTTATCTCCCGTAAAACCATAGCTCTCATCTTCGAAGTCCTGTCCTTGGCGCATCCGAGGAGATGCCACAGTCTGCCTAACAAAGTGGGCGCCGGATTTGCGCTCGATCAAACGAGTCTTTCCCACCCCGAGCGATAACCACCTTAGCCGAGGTCCGGCGGCAAGGAGGAAGAGATGGGCAAGACGGCTTTACATTTTAATGCAAAGGACGAATTCGCGGTTAACGATGCGACGGGCAAATCCGAACTGGCGCGGCGGGACCTTTGCGCCGCTGTTGTCCAGGCGCTGAAGCGCCGCGCCGCGCTCGATTGGACCGGCGTCATGGTTGTGGCGCATGATGACCGTATGACGCTCATCGGCAAGGTCGCAACGGTGGGTCAACGCCAAGAAGCCGAACGAGCCGCCCGTTCTGTGCCGGGAGTGGTCGCGGTCGAAGATCGTCTCGAGATTGGATGACGGTTGCCGCCGAGCCCGCAGCCTCGTGGAGCCGCCATGACGACATCTCTGCCGCCCGACTTGCTTGAAAAAATGGACGCCTATTGGCGCGCGGCGAACTATCTTTCTATTGGCCAAATTTACCTGCGCGACAATCCGCTCCTCGAACAACCGTTAAGTCGCGATCACATAAAGCCTCGTCTGCTCGGCCATTGGGGGACTACGACTGGACTCAATTTTCTTTACGTTCATCTCAATCGCCTGATCACGCAAAATGATCTCAATATGATTTATGTTATCGGCCCCGGCCATGGCGGACCGGGCCTAGTGGCGCAAAGCTATCTTGAAGGGTCCTATACCGAGACTTATCCCAGCATCGAGCAGAATAGGAGCGGACTGCAACGCCTATTTCGTCAGTTCTCCTGGCCTTATGGCGTTCCAAGCCACGTCTCGCCCGAGACCCCAGGGTCAATCCACGAGGGTGGCGAGCTCGGATATTCGCTTCTACACGCTTATGGCGCTGCTTTCGACAATCCCGATCTGATCGTCACCTGCATCGTCGGCGATGGCGAGGCGGAGACCGGGGCGCTCGCGACGAGTTGGCATTCCAATAAGTTCCTCAATCCTTCCCGCGACGGCGCGGTGCTGCCGATCCTCCATCTCAACGGTTTCAAGATCGCCAATCCGACCATTCTCGCTCGTATCAGCGCCGAGGAGCTCCGGAGCCTCTTCATCGGCTATGGCTACGAACCGATCCTCGTCGAAGGCGACGAGCCAGCGAAAGTGCATCAACTCCTCGCCACTGCGCTCGACTCGGCGCTTGCGAAGATCCGGTCGATCCAAAGCGCCGCACGCGCGCTCATCGATAAAACGCCGCCGCGCCCGCTCTGGCCAATGATCGTCTTCCGCACGCCCAAGGGTTGGACAGGTCCCAAATTTGTCGACGGGCTGCCGGTGGAAGGAACGTGGCGCGCGCATCAAGTGCCGATTGTCGATTTCAAAGCCGACGAACACGTCAGGCAGTTGGAGCAATGGCTGCAAAGCTATCGGCCGCAGGAACTTTTTGATGGGGACGGCCGGTTTCGCGTGGACCTCGCCGCCCTCGCGCCGACCGGCCATCGACGCATGAGCGCCAACCCTCACGCCAATGGCGGCGAGCTCTTGACTCCGCTTTCGCTGCCGCGGTTCCAAGATTACGCTGTCGCGGTTCCATCTCCCGGATTGATGACAGCGGAATCGACCCGTGTCCTCGGGACCTTCCTCCGCGATGTGATGCGATTGAACGAGGCGCAGAAGAACTTTCGAATTTTTGGCCCCGATGAAACCGCGTCAAATCGGCTCGACGCTGTCTATCAGGCGACCGGAAAGGAATGGATGGCGGAAATCCTGGACGTCGACATCAATCTCGACCGGAATGGCCGAGTAATGGAGGCGCTCAGCGAGCATATGTGTCAAGGCTGGCTCGAAGGCTACCTACTCACTGGACGGCACGGCTTTTTCTCATGCTATGAAGCCTTCATTCATATTGTCGATTCGATGGTCAACCAGCACGCGAAATGGTTGAAAGTCAGCAAGCGACTGCCCTGGCGCAAACCGGTCGCATCGCTCAATTATCTCCTGACCTCTCACGTTTGGCGACAGGATCATAATGGCTTTTCGCATCAGGACCCAGGGTTCATCGATCATGTCGCCAACAAGAAAGCCGAAGTCGCGCGCATCTATTTGCCCCCCGACGCCAATTGCCTATTGTCGGTCGCGGACCATTGCTTGCGCAGCCGCGATTACATCAATGTGATCGTCGCTGGAAAGCAGCCAGAATGGCAATGGCTCGACATTGAGGCGGCCGCACAGCATTGTGCAGCAGGGGCCGGGATCTGGCGCTGGGCGAGCAATGACGAAGGCGAGCCCGATGTCGTCATGGCCTGCGCCGGCGATGTGCCAACGCTCGAGACGTTAGCGGCCGTGACAATCCTAAAAAGGATGATTCCCGATCTTCGCATTCGCGTCGTGAACGTCGTCGATCTGATGGTCCTGCAGCGGCGCGATCGACATCCACACGGGCTTGACGAAAGAGACTTCGCGGCGCTCTTCACCGCCGGCAAACCGGTTATATTCGCCTTCCATGGCTATCCGTCGCTGATTCATCGGTTTGTTTACAATCAGCCCAACCACGATAATTTCCATGTCCGTGGCTATATTGAGGAAGGAACCACCACAACGCCGTTCGACATGGTCGTGCTCAACCATCTCGACCGATATCAGCTTGCGCTTGACGTTGTCCGGCGCGTCCCTCGTCTCGCCTCGCAAATACCGGAGGCGACCGCGGAATATTGGCGCGTGATGGAGCGCCACAAGCTCTACGTCTTGGAACACGGTGAAGACATGCCGGAGGTCGCCAATTGGCGTTGGCCGGGTTAACGGGCCCCTCGACGGACTGAAGCAGACCTCGCTCGCGAATATTAGCCGAGGATCTGGCGAATTTTCTCGGCGAGCTCGGCGGCCGTGTAGGGCTTCTTTAACCAAGCGCCGGCGCCAAGGCCCTCGCTGGCCACGGCCGGCTCGGCATAGCCGGACGTGAAAAGCACTTTAAGGTCCGGCCTTGCGGTACGCGCCTCCTCGGCCAGCTCATCGCCATTTAGGCCGCCAGGCATCACGACATCCGTGAAAATCATCGCAGTCTCGGGATGAGCGGCGAGCAAATCAAGAGCGGCCGCTCCATTACTGGCTTCGATGACTTGATATCCGAGGCTTCGCAGCCGTGAGGTTGTGACCCGGCGGACGCGCGCGTCGTCCTCGACCACGAGAATGGTCTCGGACCCTTGCGGCATTGCGCCCTTCTCCGCCGCGCCTGGCGCCAGCTCTTCGCTCGTTTGACCGTGCTCCGCGAGGGGCAGAAATATTCTCACGCTCGTACCCCGATTCAACTCGCTGTAGAGTTGAATGTTCCCGCCCAACTGTCTGACGAAACCATAGACCATGCTAAGGCCGAGACCCGTCCCCGCGCCGGTCGGTTTCGTGGTGAAGAACGGTTCAAAAGCGCGCCGACGAACCGTCTCCGCCATGCCGACGCCCGTATCGGTGACGGCGATGAGAACATAGCGGCCAGTACGGATCTCGGTATACATTTGCGCATAGTCTGCATCGAGCCGAACCTGCGATACGTCAATCGTCAGCTTTCCGCCGCGTGGCATGGCGTCCCGAGCATTGATGGCGAGGTTAAGTAGCGCATTTTGTAGTTGCGGTCCGTCAACGACGCATAAATGCCCTGATCCGGTTGCGCGAATGTTCAGTTCAACCGACTCGCCCAAAGTCCGCCGCAGCAGCTCGGAAAAATTCGATATCAGCAGCGCCACATCCGTAGGCTTCGGATTCAAAGGCTGACGTCGGCCGAACGCCAAAAGCTGCGCGGTAAGCTTCGCGCCATCCTGGGCCGCGTCCTGCGCCTCCTTCAAAAGCTCGCGTTGATTGGTGTCCTTGACGTCCATCTCCAGCATCTCGAGATTGCCGGTTATCACCGTCAGAAGGTTATTGAAATCGTGGGCGAGGCCGCCAGTCAGTTGCCCGATCGCCTCCATCTTCTGCGCCTGCCGGAGCTCCTCCTCGGTTTTCTGGCGGCTCGTCAGGTCGCGGATGAAACCCGTGAAAACCCGCCGGCCGATGGAGCGCGCCTCCCCGACCGCCAACTCCATTGGGAAGATCGCTCCGTCCTTGGTCAATCCCTTCACCACACGGCCATAGCCGATAATTCTGGCTTCGCCAGTGCTCAGATAACGTTCGATATAGCCGTCATGCTCCGTCCGATAGGGCTCCGGCATCAGCATTTTGACGTTCTGACCAATAACCTCCTCGGCGCGATAGCCGAAGAGTTGAGCGGCGGCCGCGCTGAAAGAAGTGATAGCGCCGTGGCCGTCGATGACGATCATCGCCTCTGGAACGGTGTCGAGGATCGACTGCAGATGCGCCTCGCGCGCCTCGATTTGTTCCTGCGCCCGCCTGAGCCGGCTGATGTCGCTGTTGTTCTGAAGCACGGAATGAATCACGCCGTCTTCAGATTTTCGCGCCACCCAGAGGCTCGCAATCGAAGCGATCGAGCCATCCTTTTTTTGATGTTCGATTTCGCCTTCCCAGCTCCCATCTTTGCGGAGCTTGGCTACAATCTTGTTACGAGGCAGAGGAAATTTCGTTTTTAAGAGCTCATGAACGGTTTGACCAAGCGCCTCCTCATGAGTCCAACCGTACAGGCGCTCGCAGCCTGTGGTCCAATGTAAAATCGTCCCATTGAGATCATGAATGATGACATTGGCCAAATCCAAGATTCTCGCTAGAGAGGTCAATTCGGCGGTCGCGGCCGATGTCGGCATGTGAAGCGTTATCTCCCTTTCAGTTCGGCCAAACCGCGCGGCGAAGCTGCGCGGCTGGAGGCGTCGCCTCGTCATCCTCCTGGCCGGCAATTTCCCGAAGGGTCGTCAGTTTGCGAAGAGTAACGGAGTGGCGGGCCCCAGCGGCAATCAAACCACGGCGGGCTAGGCTTGTCATCATTCTTGACACCGTCTCCATAGTCAGACCGAGGTAGTCGGCCATGTCCTGGCGGCTCATCGGCAGCTCTATCTCGGCGCCCGCAGAGCTCTTGCGGTGAATCGCTAGCAGGAAGCTGACCACCCGCTCCTCGGCGGTCTTACGGCCCAGCAACAACATCTGGTCCTGGGCGGCCGACATTTCGTCGCACAGAATCGCGAAAAGCTGCGGCCGCAGAGCCGGCGTTTCGTTGATCATTGTGAAAAAGCGCCCGCGAGCAAAACGACGGACCTTGACCTCGGTCACCGCCTCAGCCGTAAAGAGATAGCGACTTTGAAAGGATACGCCCATCACGTCGCCGGGATGAATGAAACCCATAATAGCGCGGCGGCCGTCAGCCATGATCCGGTAAACCCGCAGCACCCCTTCTAACACGTCGAAAACTTGCCCCGCCTCGTCGCCCTCCCAGAAGAGCGCTTCGCCGGCCGCAAACGTTTCAGTCGGCAGGCCTCTGAAAAGGTCCCTCAGGGCGGGAATCTGTTCACCTGGAGGAACGAAGGGAACGGCTGGACTGCGAGACGCGGAGATCGCGGTTTGGCTATACATGGCGTCGCCCTCTGGTTAAATTGCGGAGGGCATTTGAGCCGCGTTATGTCATTGGTGTATCAACGGCTTGTAAAATTC
>DATGLU010000291.1:0-4939 GCA_035294045.1 Roseiarcus sp.
CGCGAGCTCAATTATTCGAGCGACGTCGATCTCGTCGTTTTCTTCGACGAGAACGCCAAGAGCCCGCTGGCCGGAAGCGAGCCCGGCCCGCTCTTCGCGCGGCTCACCAAGCAATTGGCGCGGCTGCTTCAGGAGCATACCGGCGACGGCTACGTGCTGCGCGTCGACTTGCGACTGCGGCCCGATCCGGGCGCGACCGCCGTCGCCATGGCGATATCTTCCGCTTACACGTACTACGAGACGCTCGGCCAGAACTGGGAGCGCGCCGCGATGATCAAGGCGCGGCCGGTGGCCGGCGACAAGGCGCTCGGCGAGAGGTTCTTGCGCGATCTCTCGCCGTTCATTTGGCGCAAATACTTCGACTACGCCTCAATCGCCGACGTGCATGCGATGAAGCGGCAGATTCACGCCGTTCACGGCCATGAGGAGGTGACGGCGGCAGGGCACAACGTCAAGCTAGGCCGCGGCGGCATTCGCGAGATCGAGTTCTTCGTCCAGACCCAGCAGCTCATTTTCGGCGGCCGCAGGCCGCGCATGCGCGGCGCCCGGACGCTCGACATGCTGGCCGAGCTCCAGGCCGACGGCTGGGTAAGCGCCGAGGCGGAGCGCGAGCTCTCGACCGCTTACCAGTACCTGCGCCGGATCGAGCATCGCCTGCAGATGATCGCCGACGAGCAGACGCAACGGCTGCCCGAGGACGCCGACGCTTTCGCCCGCTTCGCCAAATTCTGCGGCTATGACGGGCCGGAGCGCTTCAGCGACGAGCTGATCGGCCATTTGCGACGAGTCGAGAAGCATTATGCGCGGCTCTTCGAAGACGCGCCGGGGCTCGACGCGAATGTTGGCAGCCTGGTCTTCACCGGCGTCGTCGACGATCCCGAGACGTTGCAAACGCTCAGGCGGATGGGTTTTCACGAGCCCGAACGCGCGGCCGAGACGATCCGCGGCTGGCATTTCGGCCGCCGCGCCGCGATTCGCAGTCAGCGCGCGCGCGAAGCGCTGACCGAGGTGACGCCGGGCCTGCTGGAAGCCTTCGCCGCCTCGGGCGATCCGGACGCCGCCCTCGCGACGCTCGATTCCGCGCTCGCCCGGATGATCGCGGCGGTCGAGCTTTTTTCGATCCTGCGCTCCAACGCCGATGTCCGGCAGCTCTTCGCCGACATTCTGGGCGGCGCGCCGCGCCTCGCCAATGTCATCGCGACGCGGCCGCATGTGCTGGACGCGGTGATCGATCCGGCGCGCGTCGCCGCTTTCGACGAACGCGCCGCCAGAGGGCGGCTCGAAGCCTTCCTCGCCGGCGCAGGCACATTCGAGAGCGTACTCGATCGCGTGCGCGACTTCGCCGCCGAGGACATGTTCCTGATCGGCGTGCGGCTTTTTTCCGGCGCGCTCGATCCCGACCGGGCCGGCCGCGCCTATAGCGCCCTGGCCGAGGCGATCATCGGCGCGCTGCTCGAGCGCGTCGGCGAGCTTTTCGCCGGCGACCATGGCCGCGTCCCCGGGGGGCGCGTCGCGATTATCGGCATGGGCAAGCTCGGCTCGCGCGAGATGACGGCGACCTCCGATCTCGACCTGATCCTGGTTTACGACTTTCCGAGCGGCGCGGAATCGGACGGCGGCAGGCCTCTGCCCGCCGTACTCTACTATACGCGCCTGATGCAGCGCTTGATCGCCGCGCTGACCGCACCGACCAAGGCGGGACGCCTCTATGATGTCGATCTGCGCTTGCGCCCTTCCGGCCGCAAGGGGCCGCTGGCGACGCAGTTTCAGGGCTTCGCCGCCTATCAGCGCGAGGAGGCCGAGACCTGGGAGCACATGGCGCTGACCAGAGCGCGCGCGATCGCCGGCGACGCCGAGCTCGGCAAAGAGGTCGAGCAGGCGATCGGCGATATCTTGCGCAAGCCGCGCAATCGAGCGGCGCTTGCCAAAGACGTGCGCGACATGCGCGCGCTGATCGCGCAAGAGAAAGGCGACGACGACGCCTGGGATCTGAAGCTCGCCGCCGGCGGCCTGCTCGACATCGAGTTCATCGCGCAATTTCTCGTCCTCGCCGGGTCCGGCGAATATCCCGATGTCAGGGATGTGTCGACCCGCGCGGTCATCGCCAAAGCCGGCGCGGCCGGCTTGCTCACGGCCGAGCAATCCCGTGCGTTGACCGACGCCCATCGGCTGTTCACGGACACGACGCAATTGATGCGGCTTTCGGTCGACGGGCCGTTCGACCCGGCGAAAGCGGCCGACGGGGTGACGCGCCGCATCGCCGCCGCGGCGGAGCTGCCCAATATCGGCGCGCTGGATGGGGCGATCCGCGAGGCGCGCGGCGAGGTGCGCGAGGCGTTCGAGGCGATCCTGAAGCCGGCTCGCACCCCTCGCCCCGCGCAGCGGGGAGAAGGGGAGGGCCTCGAGCCGCGGATCACTAGCGGGGAGGGAAATGGCTGAAAGTACAATCCTGGTCGAAGATCGCGCCGCCGGTGCGGCGCGGTATCGCGTCATCACCCTCAACCGGCCGGAGCGGCTCAACGCCTTCACCGCGCCGATGCATCATGCGCTGCGGCTGGCCTTGATCGAGGCTGAGCGCGACGCCTCCTGCCGCGCCGTCCTGTTGACCGGCGCCGGTCGCGGCTTCTGCGCCGGGCAAGACCTTTCCGAGCGCGCGGTCAATGACGACGGCCCGCCGCCCGATCTCGGCGCGACGCTCGATGCGCTCTACAACCCTTTGATCCGTCGCTTGCGCGCTATGCCCCTCCCGGTCGTCTGCGCGGTGAACGGGCCCGCCGCCGGCGCCGGGGCGAATATTGCGCTCGCCGGCGACATCGTCCTAGCGGCGCGCTCGGCGACATTTCTTCAGGCCTTCGCCCGAATCGGGCTCTCGCCCGACGCCGGCGGAACCTTCTTTCTGACGCGGACGATCGGGCCGGCGCGCGCCCGCGGCCTCGCTATGCTGGCCGAGCCGCTGAGCGCCGAGCAAGCCGAGAGCTGGGGCCTGATCTGGAAGGCGGTGGACGATGCGGCGCTGATGGCCGAAGCCCACGCGATCTGCGCCAAGCTTGCTTCGGGATCGGCTGCGGCGCTCGCGGCGATCAAGCAAGGGATCGAGCAGGCGGCGACCGCCAGCTTGACGGAGCAGCTCGATCACGAGCGCGACTTGCAGCGCCAATTGGGCCGCGCCGGCGACTACCGCGAAGGCGTGCGCGCCTTTCTCGAGAAACGGCCGGTTTCGTTCGGACCGCGCCGCTTTTAGGCGCTTCTGCTACGCCTCCATCAGCCGGATCGGCTTTCCGTTCAGCCAGGCGCGAATATTCTCGACCGCATCGCCGTAATAGATGCGGTACGACCCTTCCGTCACATAACCGACATGGCCGGTCGCCACGACATTGTCGAGCGTGCGGAACGGATGGTCTTCAGGCAGCGGCTCGACCTCGAACGTATCGAGCGCGGCGGCGCCGATGCGGCGGTTTTTCAGCGCTTCGACCAACGCGTCCTCGGCGACGATCGGGCCGCGCGACGTGTTGACGAGAATCGCGTCGGGCTTCATCAGCGATAGAGATCGGGCGTCGACAAGGCCGCGCGTACGGTCCGACAGGCGCAGATGAATGCTGACGAAATCGCCGCGCCGGAAGAGATCGTCCTTTTCGACGCGCCGCGCACCGGCCTCTTGGGCGCGCTTTTCGTCGAGATTCTGGCTCCAGGCGATCACCTCCATGCCGAACGCCTTGCCGTAGCGCGCCATCGTCGAGCCGATCCCGCCAAGGCCGAGCAGCGCGAGCGTCGCGCCGGCGAGGTCGCGGCCGAATGTCGTCTGCCAGCGGCCGGCGCGCATCGCTTCGAATTCCGCCGGCAGGCGGCGGGCTGCGGCGAGGAGCAACGCCCAGGTTAGTTCCGGCGCCGACGTCGCGGAGCCGCGCGTGCCGCAAACCGGGATGCCGGCTTCCCGCGCCGCCCGAACGTCGATAGCGGCGTTGCGCAGGCCGGTGCTGACGATCAGCTTGAGATTGGGCAGGCGGGCGATCAAGGCGCGGTCGATCGCGGTGCGCTCGCGCATCGCGCAGATCACGTCGCAGCCGGAGAGGCTTTCGACGAGGCGTTCGCGGTCGGCGATCCGGTCGTGATGGACCTCAAGGTCGACATCGCCCAAAAGAGACCAATCGGCCGAGCGGAGCGCGACCCTTTGATAGTCGTCGAGAATGGCGATCTTGATGCGGCCGCTCATAGATAGGCCCTCCCACGACCTTTGTAGCCGCGGTCGGCGACCGCGGCTACAGGGCGGCGGCAACCGAAAGGCGGATCAGCTCGCCGCTTTCAGCTCCGCCACGGGCGAGGAGAAGTCGAGTTCGGCGGCCGGGCGCGGCCTGCTCAGCATGAAGCCCTGGGCCAGCGTGCAGCCGGCGGCGCGCAGCAATTCGAATTGCTCGCGCGTCTCGACGCCCTCGGCGGTGGTGCGGATGCCGAGCGCACGGCTGAGGCCGGTCACCGCGGTGATGATCGCCGCGCAATCCTCCCGCGTCGACATATCGCAGACGAAGGAGCGATCGATCTTGATCGTATCGAACGGGAACATCCGCAGATAGCTCAGCGACGAGAAACCGGTGCCGAAATCGTCGAGGACGATCCCGACGCCGAGCTCCTTGAGGCTGCGCAACAGGGCGAGATTGTAGGCGCTCTTCGTCACCAGCACCGATTCGGTGATTTCGAGCTCCAGCCTTTCCGCCGGGAGGCCGGAATCGGCCAAAGCGCCGCGCACCGCTTCGACGAGATTGCCGCGCTTGAATTGCGCCGCCGAGAGGTTGACGGCGAGCTTCAGGTCGGCCGGCCATTTGGCCGCTTCCCGGCATGCGTTTCTGAGCACCCATTCGCCGATCGGGACGATCAACCCGAGCTCTTCGGCGAGCGGGATGAAATTGTCCGGGCGAACCATGCCGCGCTCGGGATGGCGCCAGCG
>DATGLU010000292.1:0-2057 GCA_035294045.1 Roseiarcus sp.
TTTTGGCGTCGTCACCGCCTTTGAATATCAGCTCCATCCTCTTGGCGCGGAACTCCTGGCCGGGCCGATCGCTTTCGACTACGCCCATGCGCGCGACGCGATGCGCTTTTACGCGGCTTTTTCGACAAGCGCCCCAGATGAAGTTTCATTGGACGCGGCGCTCATAACGACGCCGTCCGGCGAGCGGCGGTTCGCCGTCTCGGTGTGTTACGTGGGCGCGTTCGAAGACGGCGAACCCGTCATCGAGCCGCTTACACGGTTAAGGAGCGTCGTCGAAGATCGCATTGTACCGAGGTCTTACCTGCAGATTCAATCCGCCAATGACAGCGTCTTCCCGCGGGGCCGCCGCTACTACTGGAAGGCGCAATTTCTGCGCGAATTGACCGACGCGGCTATCGATATGCTTCTTGAAACCTATAGATCGGCTCCGGGAGGATCGTTCATCGTGCTCCAGCATGTGGGCGGCGCGATTAGCCGCGTGCCCAATACGGCGACCGCCTATTTCAATCGAGACGCTCTCTATGACTGCTTTCCCGTCATGATCTGGGATGATCCGGCCGACGACGCAATCAATATTCGATGGGCGCGCCGATTTTGGAGCGCAATGCAGCCTTTCTCCACCGGCGGCGTCTACGCCAACAACCTCGGCGAAGAAGGGGAGGATCGCGTTCAGGCGGCCTATGGCGAGAATTATTCCAGGCTGTCCGAACTCAAGAACAAATACGACCCAGGAAATATCTTCAACTCCAATCAGAACATCCGCCCCCGATGAATCGTCACGCCGCCGTTGGCGCTCCACGAGCAGGAGGCGATCGGTTGAACAGCCGCAATTGCCGCCCGTCATCCCACCCCGTCGCCTTGAGTCGAGCCCAAGTGGCGGCGCGCTGTGATTCATGTTTCCCTGAATTCCTATGGAGCTCCAAGCCGTGACCGCATCGGCAGCTGTAATCCTCGGACTAGTCGCCTGGACGCTGGCGCTCTTGATTTTGATGGAGGCGCTCCGCGGCGGATACATCATCAAGAAAGCCGTCGCCGCTAACGAGCTCAGGCCCGACAATCTCAATCTATCGCCGTTCATGCAGCGCCTGGCCCGGGCGCATGCAAATTGCGTCGAAAGCCTCCCCTTCTTCGGTATGGTCTTGATCGTCGCGCTCCTCGGCAACCGCGCGAGCGTGACCGATCCGCTGGCTCCGTGGCTGCTCGCCGCTCGGGTGGTCCAATCCTGCATTCATCTTGCCTCCCTGAGCGTCCTTGCCGCCAATTTGCGCTTCGCCGCTTTTGTTGTGCAGGTGGCGATAGGCGCGTACTGGATATGGAGACTGTTCGAACTATAAGAGCGCGCCGACGAGAGGATCGACGCAGAGTGCGTGCTGACATGAAGGTCTGGGTAATCAAGACGATTGTCTATCCGGCGGATCAGACATGATGACGAGAGCTTTCGCAATTCCCTTCTCTCGTAACGCTTGACCCGCCTAAGGCCAAACCTATCCCGCACGTCGCCTCTTCGCCAACATTCGCCGCCGCGAATTTTTCTTGACTGCTGGCGGCGAAGCACTCCCGGGCGACGACGATTTCAGCGGGCTGAGCCATCGCCAGGCAAGAGGCCACGGCAATGCCGACCGCGACGGCCGCCGAGCCCGCCACTTGGCCGCGCGTTATCACTTGATTCGGATCGCCAGCCCCGTAACCGAGTTCATTCTCAAACCGCAAAAACGGCGCTCCTGGTCAACGCGAACGACTGCTTGCATAGTTGACCAAAAGCTTTCCTGAGGTTCAATGGAGGACGATCCCCTAGTGGGCTTCAACCCGAAAACGCGCGGCCGCGACATGGCGCCCGCTCCGAACGGCCGATTTGATCAGTCGAACCGCTTATGCGCGCGAACCATGAGCGCCTTTCTCACGAGGTCGGCGAGGTTGCGGGCGCCGACCCTCTCCATCACCCAGGCCCGATGGTTCTCGACTGTTTTCGGGCTGATATTCAGTCGCAGCGCAATTTCTTTGCTTGAGAGCCCGGCGACCGCCAGCTCCATGACCTCGCGCTGACGGTTGGAAAGCGA
>DATGLU010000293.1:0-6249 GCA_035294045.1 Roseiarcus sp.
GGGGAGCTATTCGGCTTCCTCGGCCCGAACGGCGCCGGCAAGAGCACGACCTTGCGCATCGTCGCCGGCCTGCTCCAGCCCGATCGGGGCGAGATCGCCGTGTTCGGCGTCGACGCGCGGCGCCGGCCGATCGACGCCAAACGCATCATCGCCTGGCTGCCCGACGAGCCGATGCTCTACGACAAGCTCGACCCGCTCGAATATCTCGAATTCGTCGCCGGCCTCTGGGGCGTCGAGCCGCGGCGCGCGCAGAAGCTCGCCGAGGAGCTGCTGGAGACGCTCGGCCTCTGGGAGCACCGGCGCGAGCGCTGCGAAGGCTTCTCGCGCGGCATGAAGCAGAAAGTCGCCTTGGCCGGCGCGTTGATCCACGAGCCGAAGCTTCTGATGCTGGATGAGCCGCTGACCGGGCTCGACGCCGCGGTGGCGCGGCAGGTCAAGGACCTGCTCGTCGCCCGCGTCAAAGCCGGCGCGACGATCATTCTGACGACGCATATTCTCGAAGTCGCCGAGCGCCTCGCCGACCGCATCGGCATCATCCAGCGCGGCCGGCTGATCGCGGAAGGGACGCTCGACGAATTGCGCGCCGCTTCCGGAACGCGCCTGCGCGGCGACGACGCCAGCCTCGAAGATCTGTTCCTCGATCTGACCAGCGAGGACCCCCGACCCGATGCGGAGCGCGCCGCGTGATGCACGTACAGGCGCCAATCCTCCCCCGTGAAGCGAAGCGTAACGGGGGAGGGGGACCATGCGAAGCATGGTGGAGGGGGCTCCGGCCTATCAGGATAGTCCTCAACCGCCGTGGCCCCCACCACCGCGCTGACGCGCGGTCCCCCTCCCCCGCTTTCGTGGGGGAGGATGGCGCCGAGCATTCGGCATGAAGCCTGGCTCCTTCCTTTGGTTCGTTGCGCATGACTTGCGCCAGCATTGGCGCGCGCTGGAAGGCCTGTTCGGCGGGCTTTCGCGCGGCAAGCTCGCGCTTTTGCTTGGCGCGGCAATCCTCGTCCTGCATGCGATCGCTTACCCGGCCGCGCTTTGGCTCAACGCGGGAGACGCCGCGAGCGGCCGGCTTTCGGCCTCTCTCGCCTCCGGCGCGTTTTTCGTGTTGCCTTGGATCATCGCCCAGGCGATGACCGCGACGACGCGCGCCCTCTATGCGCGCGGCGATCTCGATCTGATCTTCGCCGCGCCGGTCTCCGCCCGCGCCGTCCTCGCCGCCCGCGCCGTCGCGATCGCCGCCGACGGCGTCGCCTCGGTCGCCATCCTGCTGCTGCCGCTCGCCACCATGAACGTCGCGCTCGGCCATTGGCGCTGGCTGGCGCTCTATCCCGCTCTCGCCGCAACCGGCCTGTTCGGCTCCGGCCTCGGCATCGCCTTGGCGCTGGCGCTGTTCGCGGCGGTCGGACCGCGCCGGGCGCGGCTCGCCTCGCAAATCGCCGCGACCCTGATCGGCGCCTGTTTCGTGCTCGGCTTGCAGGCCGTGAGCGTGCTGCCAACCTGGCTGCGCGACGCATTGATGAACCACCTGGCGCCGCCCGCGGCGCCGGCGCTCGGCGACCCACGCTCGCTGCTCTGGCTGCCGGCGCTCGCCGCCGGCGGCGACCTGCGAGCGCTGCTCCTTTGGGCGCTGCTCGGGCTTTCGGTTTTCTGCCTCGCGGCGCTGAGCTTCGGCAAGCGATTCGCCGCGGCGGCCGCGCTCTCCGCCGGCGCGCCCGCGGGGCGCGCGAACGACCGGCGGAGGAAAACCTTCCGGGCTAGCCTGGGCGCGACTTTGCGCGCCAAGGAGCGCCGGCTGCTGATCCGCGATCCCTGGCTGATGTCGCAGATCGCGCTGCAGATCATCTACACGCTGCCGGTCAGCGTGATCCTCTGGCGCAATGGCGGCGCCACCGGCTCGGCCGGAATCGCCTTCGCGCCGTCGATCGTCGTCATCGCCGCCCAGCTTGCCGGCTCGCTCGCCTGGATCGCCCTTTCCGGCGAGGACGCGCCGGAATTTCTCGCCAGCGCGCCGGTCACGCGCCGCGAGGTCGAGCGGCGCAAGATCGAGGCGATCGCCTTGCCGATCCTCGCCCTCCTCGCCGCGCCCTTGCTCGGCCTCGCCTTGGCCTCGCCATGGAGCGCGCTCTGCGCCCTTCTTTTTGCATTTGGCGGCGGCGTCTCGACCGCCTTGCTCAATCTTTGGCGCCAGGCGCCGGCGCGACGCACGATGGTGCTGCGCCGCCATTCGCAATCGAAGCTCGTCGGCCTGATCGAGCATCTGCTCGCGATCCTCTGGGCGGTCGGCGCGGTGATTGCGATCATCGGCAGTTGGGCGGCGCTGGCGCCGATCGCCCTGGCCTGCGGCGTGCTGTGGCTCAACCGCCCGCGGCGGGGAATCCCCTTCTCCCCGCTTCGCGGGGAGAAGGTGGCGCGAAGCGCCGGATGAGGGGCTGCGCTGAGCTTTCTAATTAGCGTTTCGTAGGGCGCGACCCTTTCGAGTCCTTTCGCAATCCGCCGTTCGGATGGTTGACGTACTTTAAACGCAAATGCGCCACGCCGCCCGATCGCCGTCAATCCGCCATAACGCCTCCTAAGTACGTGCAAACAAACATCCGCTTGCGCGGCGCTATGGCCGGTCCTCCGCTGCGCTCCGGCCCTCCGGGTGACTGCGATCGGCCGGCGTGGCTTGTTGGCGACCAAGATGTTTTGCTGACGAAACCGGCCGTTTGGCCGTTTCGATCAGCAAAACATCTTGATCGCGAAAAAAAGCCCTCGATGCAGCACAGATCAAAATTCACGGAAGCAACCGACGAAGCCAAGTCGGCTTGACCTTGGCCCCACCGATGGCGGCGGCGCTGAGAGTGCAACGCGCCCGCCTTCACGGAGCGCTCGACGAATCCTCGAGCAGACCTCGGACGAAATCCTCGACGCCTTTCTCCACGCGATGGCGCCGCAGCCGCTCGGCCGTGATGATCGAGACCACGGCGGAATAGGCGCGCTGCAAATCGTCGTTGATCAGCACGTAATCGTACTGCCGCCAGCGCGCGATCTCCTTGCGCGCATTGTCGAGCCGCGCCGCGATCTGCGCCGCGGCGTCCTCGGCGCGGCGGTCGAGCCGCGCCTTCAATTCGCGCATCGAGGGCGGCAGAATGAAGATGCTGACGACGTCCGCGCCCATCGCATCGCGCAATTGCTGCGCGCCCTGCCAGTCGATGTCGAAGAGCATGTCGCGGCCCTCGGCGAGGACCGCCTCGACCGGGCCGCGCGGCGTGCCGTAGCGATGGCCGTGCACGTCCGCCGATTCGAGCAGGTCGCCGGCCGCGCGCATCGTCTCGAATTGCCGCGCGCCGATGAAATGATAGTGGATGCCGTCGGCTTCCGACGAGCGGCGCTCGCGCGTCGTCACCGAGACCGAAAGAGTGAGATCGAGCGCCTTGTCCTGCAGCAGCATGCGGGTCAGCGTCGTCTTGCCGGCGCCGGACGGCGAGGAGAGGATCAGGAGGAGGCCGCGTCGCTTGGTCGCCATAGCCTAAATCACTCGACGTTCTGGATCTGCTCGCGCAATTGCTCGATCTGGCTGCGCAAGTCGAGGCCGATCGCGGTCAGCGCGACATCGTTCGACTTGGCGCAGAGCGTGTTGGCTTCGCGCGCCAGCTCTTGCGCGAGGAAATCGAGCCGCCGGCCGACCGGGCCGCCCTGCCTGATCAGGTCGCGCGTCGCCGCCACATGCGTCTTCAGCCGGTCGAGCTCCTCGCGAATGTCGGCCTTGGCGGCGAGCAGCACCGCCTCCTGATGAAGCCGATTCTCGTCGAAACCGCGGTTCGATTCGAGCAAAGCGGCGACCGACTGGGCCAAGCGCTCGCGGATCGCCTCGGGCCGGCGGCCGGGATTCTCGTCGGCGGCTTGAGTGAGCGCCGCGATCGCCGTCAGCCGCTCGTCGAGAAAGGCGGCCAGCGCCGCGCCCTCGCTGCGGCGCATGGCGATCAGCGCGGCGATCGCCTCATCGAGGCTCTTCATCGCGCCGGCGCAGGCCGCGGCGAGATTGTCCTCCTCCTCGGCCGCTTCGACAAAGTCGACGACGCCGCGCACCGCGAGAAGCCCGTCGATCGTCGGCGGCGCCAGGCCGGCCTCTCTCGCCGCCTGCTTGGCGGCTTGGGCGAGCGCCGCCAGCGCCGCGGCGTTGACCTTGGCCTCGCCGCTTCCGCCTTCGCGCTGCGCGGTCAGGGTGACGAAGCATGTCCCGCGCGCCAGCGCCTTGCCGAGCCGGGCGCGGGCTTCCGCCTCGATCCGGTCGAAGCCGGGGGCCAGGCGAAGGCGCAGATCGAGGCCCTTGGCGTTGACGCTCTTCAGCTCGAAGGTCCAGCGATAGGGCCCGTGAGCGCCGGCCGCGCGGGCGAAGCCGGTCATACTCGAAAGAGGCATGGATTTTTCGCGACTCGGCTCGGATGACGGTCGCCGACCATAGGCGGAGCGACGACGGCGCTCAACTCGCGTGACGCCGCCGCCGCTGTAGCCGCGGTCGTCGACCGCGGCTACAAACGCGCCCTGTGGCCGCGGTTGGCGACCGCGGCTACAAAATCCCTCACAGGCACGGTCGGAGAGGCGGCATGGAGCATGCGGTGATTGTCGGCGCCGGCCATGGCGGCGCGCAGGCGGCGGCGAGCCTGCGCGAAGAAGGATTCCAGGGCCGGATCACGCTGATCAGCGACGAGCGGGTCGCGCCCTATCACCGGCCGCCGCTCTCCAAGGCCTTTCTGAAAGACCCGTCGGCGGGGCCGCAATTCCTGCGCGGGCCGAAATTCTTCGCCGAGCATGCGATCGATCTCGTTTTGCAGACGCGGGCGACGGCGCTCGATCTCGCCGCCGCCCGCGTGACGCTGTCCAACGGCGGCGCGCTGGAATTCTCGCATCTCGTGCTGGCGCTTGGCGGCAAGCCGCGCCGCCTCGCGGCGCCGGGCGGCGACTTGCCGGGCGTCCATTCGCTGCTGTCGCTCCCAGACGCGGAAGCTTTGCGCGAGGCTTTAAGGAAAGGCGGCGAGGCCGCGGTGATCGGCGGCGGCTTCATCGGGCTGGAAGTCGCCTCGACCTTGGTCGCGCTCGGCTTCAAGACGACGGTGATCGAGGCCATGCCGCGGGTGCTCGGCCGGGCCGTCGCGCCGCTGATTTCCGAGCACATGCTGCGCCGCCATCGCGGCTGGGGCGCCGAAATACTGCTCAATGAAAGTGTCGCGCAGATCGAAGGCGACGCCAAAGGCCCGACCGCAATCCTCACGCAATCGGGGCGGCGTATCGGCGCCTCGCTGGTCGTGGTCGGCGTCGGCATGGTCCCGAATGTCGCGCTCGCCGAGGCGGCCGGGCTGGCGATCGACAACGGCGTCGCCGTCGACGCGCATTTGCGCACGGCCGATCCGCGGGTTTTCGCGATCGGCGATTGCGCCTCCTACCCGCATTGGAGCGCGGCGCGAAGGCTGCGCCTCGAATCGGTGCAGAACGCCACCGATCACGGCCGCACCGTCGCCAAGGCGATCGTCGGCCGGCCCGAGCCGTACCGCGCCGCGCCGTGGTTCTGGTCCGACCAGCATACGATCAAATTGCAGATGGTCGGCCTTTCGTTCGACGCCGACGATTACGTAATCTCCGGCGATCCCGAGACGGACCGCTTCTCGGCGTACCATTTCAGCGGGCCGCGCCTGGTGGCGATCGACTCGGTCAACAGTCCGGCCGAGCACATGCTCGGCCGCCGCATGCTGGCCGCCGGGTTCAGCCCGACCAAGGAGGAGGCGAAAGGCGGCGCGGCCGCGCTGAAGGGCGTTCTCTCCCTTGTCCCCGCATCGCGGGGAGAAGGTGGCCGCGAAGCGGCCGGATGAGGGGCTGCGCCGAGCTTGCCGATTGGCGACTCAGAACGCGCGTACCTTCCAGTTCCGCGCAGCCCCTCGAAGGGTACGGCCGCCGCCTTACGCGCCGCCGAACAGCTTGTCGAGGAAGCTCTTCTCCTTGCGCGGGAGGATGCGCGGCGCGCCGGCGTTCGGAATCGGCGCGGGCGGCAGCAGCACGTTGCTGCGCACCGGGATCGCCGCCGGCTGCGGCTGCGCCGGCGCGGCGGCGGCCTGGGCGGCCCGGTTGATGACCATCGGCTGGCCGCGCGGCGCGTCGGCCGGCGGGACGGACGCAATATCGGCGGGCGGCAGCGGCGGCGCGTCGAGCGGCGCAGCGGGCTTCCAGACGCCCGAGGGCAGGCCGGCGGGCGACACGCCTTGCAAAGCCGCCTTCATG
>DATGLU010000294.1:0-9777 GCA_035294045.1 Roseiarcus sp.
CGACTACGACATGCAGCCGCAAGAGGCGGTCGACGCGCCGCGCATCCATCATCAATGGCTGCCCGACCAGGTCTATGTCGAGCCCTTCGCGCTCTCGCCCGACACCGCGAAACTGCTCGAGGCGATGGGGTACAAGATCACGACCCAGACGCCCTGGGGCGCCGCCGAAGTCGCGGCCTCGCCCGTCCCCGGGCCGGCCAAGAGCGGCCCGGTCACGTCAGGCAACGATTCGACCTTCGGCGGCAATATGCGCGAGGGCTTCGTCTACGGCGCAAGCGACGACCGCCGACCGGCCGGATTGGCGCTCGGGGAATAGTACGCTGTCATTCCCGCGAAAGCGGGAATCCAGGACGGACTATCCTCATGCATCGAGGCTCTGGATTCCCGCTTGCGCGGGAATGACGCTGGCTCAGCGCAAACGGATTGTTTCGCCGCTTCGCGACCACGTATTCCCTACCGCGCCGGCCATTCCCAGCGCGGCCGATCGAGCAGCCGCAAGCCGGCGATGACCGTCTCGCCCAATTCCTTCTCCAAAGCGATGGCGCGCGCGTCGTTCTCGCGCGTCAATGCAGCGATCAACGTCGCGTTATGCGTGACGACGATCGCCTGCGAGGATTTCGCCGCGGCGGCGATGAGGCGGGCGAGGGCCGGCAGGAGGTCGGGATGCAGGCTCGTCTCCGGCTCGTTCAACACAAAGAGCGTCGGCGGCCGCGGCGTCAGGAGCGCGGCGACGAGCAGGAGATAGCGCAGCGTTCCATCGGACAATTCCGAAGCGGCGAGCGGCCTTAACAGGCCGGGCTGGCGCAATGCCGCCTCGAACCGCCCATCGCCTTGTCGGATTTCGACCTTGGCGCCGGGAAAGGCGTCGTCCACCGCGCGGTCCAGCCCGTCGGAATCGCCGATTTCCCGGATCGTTTGCAGCGCCGCGGCGAGGTCCCCGCCGCTGTCGCCCAGGACCGGCGTATGCGTGCCGATCTGCGGCTGGCGCGCCGGCGCATCCTCATCGGTGCGGAAATGATCGTAGAAGCGCCAGGAGCGGATGCGCTCGCGCACCGCGATCATTTCCGGCGCGGCGCGCGGATCAGCATATTCGGTCATCATGCTCTCGAACGACGAGAGCGGCTGCGGGACGGCCCGCCAGGCGCCATTCTCATCGGATGCATGCAAAACGGGCCCGCGACGGTCGACGAGCTTCACCGCTTCGCGGAAGTGTTGACCAGACCAAATGCATTCGCGCTTGATCACCGGATCGAGCATGAAGGCCGTAATGCCCGGTGTTGGCAGCCCAAGATCGATCGCGTAGCCAAAGTCGTCGGAGGCAAATCCAAGCTGAAGACGAATTGCTTCTTTGCGGGGGCCGCCCTCCACCCGATGCGCGCCGCTTCTCATTTGCCGCGTGATCTTTTCCGGCCCGGCCCATAGCGTCGACGGCAGCCCGCCTTCGCGCGCCAGCGAAGCGATGAGGCCGCCCTTCGCGGTCTCCGCAAGCAAGCGCAGCGCGCGATAGAGGCTCGATTTGCCGCTCCCGTTCGGACCCGTCACGATGTTGAGCCGGCCGAGCGGGACGACGAGATCGCGCAAGGAACGGTAATTGGCGACGGCGAGCGTGGTCAGCATCGAGACGGCAGCCCAAAATATCCACCCATCATAAGCGATGACGGCGTGGTTCGACGTGAATACGTTCCTTAACTCATATAGCGCGCGGCTGGCGATCAGGTCCGAAAACCGCGAGTGGGCGCGCCTTCCTGCGCTATAGTCCCGCCATGGACCTCGACCCCGCCCAATGCTACCGCGCGCTGCTCGCCCGCGACGCCCGTTATGACGGGCTGTTCTTCATTTGCGTGAGAACGACTGGCATCTATTGCCGGCCGATCTGCCCGGCGCGTCCGCCGAAATTCGAGAATTGCCGCTTCGTCGCCACCGCGGCCGCGGCGCAGGAGGCCGGCTTCCGGCCGTGCTTGCGCTGCCGGCCGGAAAGCTCGCCTGATCTCGGCGCCTGGCGCGGCGCGTCGGCGACAGTTTCGCGGGCCTTGGCTTTGATCGAGGACGGCGCGCTCGATGCGGACGATATCGCCGCGCTCGCCGAGCGGCTCGGCGTCGGCGAGCGGCATCTGCGCCGCCTGTTCAGCCGCCATCTCGGCGCGGCGCCGATCACCGTCGCGCAGACCCGCCGCGTGCTGCTCGCCAAGCAACTCATCCACGAGACGGCGCTGCCGATGACCGAGGTAGCGCTGGCGAGCGGCTTCAACAGTCTTCGCCGATTCAACGAGACGTTCCAGCAGCTCTATCGCCGCCCGCCCAGCGCATTGCGGCGCCGCGCCGGCGTCAAGATGGAAGAATCCGGCCTCTCGCTTCTGTTGCCGTACCGGCCGCCCTACGATTGGGATTCGATGATCCGCTTTCTCGCGGCGCGCGCTTTGCCGGGCCTCGAAATCGTCGCGGACCAACGCTACGCCCGCGTCGTCGAAATGCGCGACGCCGTCGGCTCGATCGAGATCGCGCACGCGCCGGACCGCGCGGCGCTGCGGGCGATCGTACGTTTTCCGCGACTCGATTGCCTGCCGGCGATCGTCGCGCGAATCCGTCGGCTGTTCGATCTCGGCGCCGATCCGATCGCGATCGGCGCGGCGCTTGCGCGCGATGCGACGCTCCGCCCGCTTGTCGCCGCGCGGCCGGGCTTGCGCGTGCCGGGCGCATGGGACGGTTTCGAAATCGCCGCGCGGGCGATCCTCGGCCAGCAAATCACGGTCAAAGCCGCGACGCGGCTCGCCGCCAAGCTCGTCGCCGCTTTGGGCGATCCGCTTGGCGCGCGCGCCGACTTGCCCGGCTTGACGCATGGCTTTCCGCGGCCGGAGCGGCTCGATGCGAATACGCTGGCAGCCTTGGGTATGCCGAAGGCCCGCGCCGCCGCCATCGCGGCGCTCGCCGCGGCGGCGCGGATTGATCCGCATCTCTTCGCGCCGCGCCGCGACCTCGGCGAAGCGGTGGCGCGCATGCGCCAATTGCCGGGAATCGGCGAATGGACCGCCCAATACATCGCGATGCGGGCGCTCCGCGAAAGCGACGCCTTCCTCGCCGACGATGTCGCTGTTCAGCGCGCGCTCGCCGTCGATGGGCGACGGCCGCGCGCCCGCGAATTGCTCGCCCGCGCCGAATCGTGGCGGCCGTGGCGCGCCTACGCCGTGCTGCATCTTTGGATGGCGCAAGCGCCCGCCGCCGCCACGCTGCGCGAGGAGAGCCGCGATGCGCTTGCAGCTTGACCGGCTCGCTTCGCCGATCGGCGCCATTCTTCTGGTCAGCGACGAATGCGGCGCGCTGCGCGCGCTCGATTTCGAAGAGTACGAAACTCGCATGGCGAGGCTGCTGCGGCTTCATTACGGCGCGGTCGAGCTTATCCATCGCGCGGCGCCGGATGCAACGAAGCGCGCGCTCGGCGCCTATTTCGCCGGCGACCTCGAAGTCCTGGCTCCCCTCCAAACGGCGACCGGCGGCTCGCTTTTCCAGCGCGGCGTCTGGGCGGCGTTGCGAAAAATTCCGCCCGGCGCGACGACGACCTATGGCGAACTCGCGGCGAAGCTGGGGCGGCCCGGCGCGAGCCGCGCCGTCGGCCTCGCCAACGGCGCCAATCCGATCGCAATCGTTGTGCCCTGCCATCGGGTGATCGGCGCGAACGGCGCCCTGACCGGCTATGGCGGCGGCCTGCCGCGCAAGCGCTGGCTCATCGACCACGAGCGCCGATACGCCTCGCCGAAGGCTTGAGGCGGGAAGTGGCGGCCGCGATTGGCGGAACAAGCGGCAAAATGCGATCTTTCCCGCCCGGATAGCCGCGGAATCGCGAATCATGGCCAAGGACCAATTCGAAGTCGTCGTCATCGGCGGCGGCGCCGCGGGTATCGCCGCGGCGCGGCGACTCAACGAGGCGGGCGTCGAGGCGCTGATCGTGGAGGCCCGCGACCGGCTCGGCGGCCGGGCCTGGACCGTTAAGGATGCGGCCGGCGACGCCCTCGATCTCGGCTGCGGCTGGCTGCATTCGGCCGACGTCAATCCCTGGCGCGAGATCGCCGAGCGTGAGGGCGTAACGGTCGACCGCACGCCGCCGCCCTGGATGCGGCCTTCCGCCCAGACTGGCTTCCCTGAAGCCGAGCAGGCCGCCTTCTGCGACGCGCTGATGCGGTTTCGCGCCCGCGCCGACGCGGCGGGGCTGGCCGGGCCGGACCGGCCGGCTTCCGCGTTGATCGAGCCGGAGGACCGCTGGACCCCGCTCCTCAACGCGGTGAGCACGTTCTATAGCGGCGCCGAGCTCGACCGCGTCTCGATCGTCGATCTCGCCCGCTACGAGGATACCGGCGTCAATTGGCGCCTCGTTTCGGGCTATGGCGCGCTGATCGCCCGCTACGGCGCCGGTCTTCCGACGCGGCTCGGCTGCGCCGTCGAGCGGATCGATCGGCGCGGCGCGCGCTTGCGGATCGAAACGCCGCAAGGGGCGATCGCCGCCCGCGCGGCGATCCTGACCTTGCCAAGCGATCTCGTCGCGACCAAGCCCGATCTCTTCCTGCCAGCTTTGCCGGAGAAAGCGGAAGCCGCTTCCGGCCTACCGCTCGGGCTCGCCGACAAGCTGTTCCTGTCGCTCTCGGAGCCCGAGCAATTCGCCAAAGACAGCCGCTGCTGGGGCGGGACGGACCGCGCTGACATCGCGGCCTATCATTTGCGGCCATTCGGCCGGCCGATGATCGAAGCCTATTTCGGCGGCGCGCTCGCCGCCGAGCTGGAAAAAGGCGGCGAGGCGGCTTTCTTCGATTACGCCGCCGGCGAGCTTGCCGGCCTGTTCGGCGCCGGTTTCCGCCGGCGGATCCGGCCCCTCGCCCATCATTCTTGGGCCGCCGATCCGTTCGCGCGCGGCTCCTATTCCTACGCTTTGCCCGGCAAGGCCGATTGCCGCGCCGCGCTCGCAGCGGCAGTCGAGAACCGCCTGTTCTTCGCCGGCGAAGCCTGCTCGCGCGAGGATTTTTCGACGGCCCATGGCGCGTACCGGACCGGCATCGCCGCCGCCGACCAGGCGATCGCGGCGCTGCGCGGCGCCAGGGCGCGAACCAGCGCGTTGTAGCCGCGCTCGCCGAGCGCGGCTGACGCGGTCGCCGACCGCGTCTACAATTACGTCATCAGCGGCTGGAAGCGCCCGACCGGCGCGGCGTCGAGTTCGGCCCAATCGATCTCTTCCTGCAGGCGATGATAGGCCTCATCGCCGATCGCGCCGGATCGGCGCAAGCGATCGAGTTCGTCCCGCTGGCTCTCGATCGCGCGCAAGCGCAACTCGTCGAAATCGGTCGCGCCTTGCGGCGCTTCAGGATTCTCCGCGACCTCCCGCGCCGCCGCATATTGCTTGCGCACCACCATGGCGGCTTTTGAAGCGTCGCCGTCCAGACTCTTGATCGCCGCGTCCATGATCGCGACGCGGCCGCGCGAGACCTCCTCTTCCACCGAATTGTCCTGCTTGAATTTCAACAAAAGGAGGAGCGGCCTGAGGGTGAGGCCTTGAATGACGAGCGTGCCGAGCACCACGCAGAAGGCGGCAAGGACGATCGGATCGCGACCCGGAAATCCTTCCGGCAGCGCCAAGGCCGCGGCGACAGTGATCAGGCCGCGCATGCCGCACCAGCCGATCAAAATGTCGCTGCGCAGATCGCTTTCGCTCGGCCGGCCTTGCGAGCGCCGGAACGCCCGCGTGACGGCGCTCGACGTCAGGACCCAGACCAGGCGCACCGCGATCGCGGTCGCCAAGGAGGCCGTGGCGAGAAGAAAGGCGTCGCGGCGATTGTCGTCGGCAAGGCGGGAAAGGATCGGCCGCGCCTGCAAGCCCATCAGCACGAAAGCGAGGACGTTGAGGACATAAACCGCCGTCTCCCAGACCGAATAGGTGCTGATCCGGTTGCGCGCCGCAAGCGCGCGCGGCGGCCCTTGCGCCAAGGTCATCGCGAACACGACGACCGCGATGATGGCCGAAAGCCCAATTTTATCGGCAAGGATCCAAACCGCGAAAACCGTCACGAACTGCACCACCGTCGTGCTCGCCGCATCGCGTAAATAGGGCAGCGCTGCGCGCATCAACCGGGCGAAGACATAGCCGAAAACGACACTGCCGGCGGCCGAAAGCAGAAACATCGGCCCAGCCGTGGCGAGGACCAGAGGGCCGGTCGCGGCCATGACCGCGGCGCGATAGATGAGCAGCGCGCCGGCGTCGTTGAGCAGGCTCTCCGATTGCAGGATCGCCATGGTCCGGCGCGGCGGCTTGAGCTGGCCGAGCACGGCCGCCGCGGCCACAGCGTCGGGCGGCGCGACGATCGCGCCGAGCGCGATGGCGGCGGCGGCCGGAAGGCCGACCAGCTCATGGCCGACATAGGCGACCGCCGCCGTCGTCAGGACGACCGCGACCAGCGCGAGAGAGACGATCGGCGCCGCGTAGCGCTTCAGATCGCGCGGCGACGTATCGAAAGCCGCATCGAGCAGAACCGGCGCGATGAACAGAGCCAGCGCAAGGTCTGGCTCGATCTCGACGACCGGCGCATGCGGGAGGAAGGCGAGGCCGGCGCCAGCGAGGGCGAGAAAGGCGGGATAAGGCGCGGCGAGCTTGCGCGCCAGGCCGGCGACGAAGACAGAGCCGAGAAGGAGAGCAAGGGTGAGTTCGAAAATGGTCATGAATTGAGATGGGCGCGTCGCAATTGGCGCTTAACGTCGTACCGCCGCAGGCCCCCTCCCGTACCCTCCCCCGCTTCGCGGGAGAGGGAGTCCTCGGCGTCGAGGATAACGCCTAGGCAAGACGCGGCTGAGAGGGTTGAAGCGCGACGCGTGGGGCCCCTCCCCCGCTTCGCGGGAGAGGGTACGGGAGGGGGGCCTGCGCGCCGCTACCCGCGCTCCTTTTTCTTGCGCCCCGCCCGGAACGCCGCCGCCCATCCCCGCTTAACTGCCTGCCGGCCACGGCCGAGCCCCAGCGCATCCTTTTCGACATCGTCGGTGATCACCGAGCCGGAGCCGATATAGGCGCCGTCGCCGATCTTGACCGGCGCGACCAGAGCCGAGTTGGAGCCGATGAACGCCTCGGCGCCGATATCGGTGAAATGCTTGTCGAAGCCGTCGTAATTGCAAGTGATCGTCCCGGCGCCGATATTGGCCGCCGGGCCGACGCGGGCGTCGCCGAGATAGGTCAGGTGATTGGCCTTGGCGCCGTCTTCGACGACCGAGTTCTTCACCTCGACGAAATTGCCGATCTTCGCCTTGCGCCGGATGTCCGCGCCCGGCCGCAGCCTGGCGAACGGGCCGATCGAGGCGTTGGGGCCGATCTTCGCCCCTTCGAGATGCGAGAAGGAGTGGATGACCGCGCCTTCGCCGATCTCCACCCCCCTGCCGATCACGACATGCGGCTCGATCACCGCGTCGCGGCCGATCTTGGTGTCTTCCGAGAGAAAAATCGTTTCCGGCGCGATCAAGGTCGCGCCTTCGGCCATGGCGCGCTCGCGCAGCCGCTTCTGCATCTCCGCCTCGGCCGCGGCGAGTTGCGCGCGATCGTTGACGCCCATCGTTTCGCTCTCCATCGCAATTTCGACGCCGGCGTCGAAGCCGAGCTCGGCCGCGATCGCGACCGCGTCGGTCAGATAGAATTCGTTCTGCGCATTGCGCGAGCCGATCCGCGACAGGATGTCGAGCGCGCGGCGGCCGTCCAGCGCCATCGGCCCTGCATTGACGACGTCGATCGCCTTCTCCTCGCGGCTCGCATCCTTGTCCTCGCGGATGGCGAGCAAGCGTCCATTCGCGACGACCAGTCGGCCATAGCCGGCGGGGTTGCGCGCCTTGAAGCCGAGCGCCGCGACCGCCGCGCCGCCGGCGATGACGGCGCGCAGCTTGCGCAGCGTCGCCGCGGTCAGGAGGGGAATATCCGCATAGACGATAAGGAGGTCGTCGAAACCCCGTTCGATCGCCGGCCGCGCCGCTAGGACGGCGTGCGCCGTGCCAAGCCGCCGCTCCTGGACGAAAATCGCCGCGTCCGGCGAACATCTTTTCGCCTCGGCGGCGACATCCTCGCGGCCCGGCCCGACAACCACGGCGAGCGCGTCCGCCCCTGCTTCGGCCGCCGCTTTGAGGGCATGGCCGACCATGGCGCAGCCGGCGATCGGATGCAGCGCCTTGGGCCGCGCCGATTTCATCCGCGTGCCTTCGCCGGCGGCAAGGACAATGGCCAGACATCGCCGCTCTTTCGCCGACGACTTGGCGCGTTCGGCGACTTGGGGCGCTGCGCCCGGCGCGGCTTTGTTCGGCGGCATGCCCCGCCTTAATTTGAAACCGCGGCGAAAGTCCAGAAGGTCGCTAGAAAATCGGAACGCGGCGTCGCAATATTAGGTTATAGAAGGCGCGAGACCCTTTACCCCGCCAATGCCGCAAGGGGCTGCACGTGTCGGTAACAGCTTGTTTTCTCGCGCGTTTCTCCAAAAGATGGGAGGGCTTTCGACGGCCGCCGCCGGCGCGGCGGACTTGCGGCAAGCGGCATGGCGCGTAGCGGCCGATGCATCCCCGCCGCGACTTCCTCAAATTGGCGATGGCCGGCGCGATGAGCGGAGCAACATCGGCCTTCGGCGTCTCGCTCGCGGCGAACGCCGCCGAAACCGCCAGCACGCCGACGCCGTTCGGTCCGAACACGGTCCGCGATTTGTCCCGCGCCCTCGCCAAGAAGCCTTACGAGGCGCCGAAAGCGCCCCTGCCCGATCCGTTCAATAGCCTGACCTACGATCAATATGTCGCGATACATCCGAAGCCCGGCTCGGCAGTGTGGAGCGGCGACAATGTCGGTTTCGCCATCGAGCCTTTGCATCGCGGCTTCATCTTCTCCACGCCGATGGACATTTACATCGTCGAGGGCGGTTTTGCGCGAAAGCTCACCTACGAAAGCTCGGCCTTCGAGTTCGGCAAGCTGGTCATCCCGCCGAATCTGCCGGATATCGGCTTTTCCGGTTTCCGCGTGTTGCGGACCGTCGCGGGCGGCTCGTACGATGTCGCGATCTACCAGGGCGCGAGCTTCTTTCGCGCCGAGGCGCGCGGCCAGAATTTCGGCGTCACGGCGCGCGGCCTGTCGATCCGCACGGCCGACCCGCAGGGCGAAGAGTTTCCGATCTTTCGCTCGGTCTGGATCGAGAAGCCGACGCTCACCGACAATGTGCTCGTCATCCACGCGCTGCTCGACTCGCCGAGCCTGACCGGCGCCTATCGCTTCACCTTGCGGCCTGGCGAAGCGACGATCATCGACACCGAGATGACATTGAACACCCGCGCCGCGGTCGATCACTTCGGCTTAGGCGCGATGTCCGCCACCTATCTGTTCGGACCGCTCGACCACAAGCGGCCTGACGATATTCGCCCCATGGTCCATGAGGTCGACGGCTTGCAGATGCTGACCGGCAAGAGCGAATGGGTCTGGCGGCCGGTCTCGAATCGAGACACGCTGCAAATCTCCGCGTTTACGGATTCGAACCCGCGCGGCTTCGGTCTCTTGCAACGCAATCGCTCCTTCGAAGCCTATCAGGACGACGACGCGCATTGGGAGCTGAGGCCTTCGCTGTGGATCGAGCCGATCGGCGATTGGGCCGACGGCGAGGTGCGGCTCGTCGAAATCCCTTCCGATTCGGAAAACAACGACAATCTCATCGTCTATTGGCGGCCGCGCACGAGCCTGGCCGCCAATGCCGAGATCGCCTACGCCTATCGGCAATTCTGGTGCTGGAGCCCTCCCGCCAA
>DATGLU010000295.1:0-5419 GCA_035294045.1 Roseiarcus sp.
CGCCCCCCTCGCTTGCGAGCTTTCGGCGGAGCCCTCCTTCCTCTGTGGACGGGCGACCGCCTCCGCGCGAGAGGCGAGCCTCCGCCGCGCGGCGTGTCGGCCCCGTTAAGCTGCTTGACGGGGCCGACATCATTTTCAAGCGCAACCGTTGAGTGGTTCCGACGGCGCTGAAGGCAAAGCGCCGCCGCATTCCTCGCGCATATGGCGCGCCTTCGTCGTTTCAAGCGAGGAGCCCGACATGAAACCGAGCGCGGCGATGCGGCTTTCGCGCAGCGCGCTGACGAGGCTATGAGCGCATGGCGGGCCGCCGCTCGATCGCGCTCGCCCGGGGCGCTCGATTTCTCGGCCGTCTGTTCTGTTTCCCGGCGATTGCCGGCCTTGCGCTCTCGGCGATGGGCTCCAGCGTTGCGGGCGACCGCGCCTGGGACGACCGCTCCTTGCCGGCGTCCCAGCGAGCTCAATTGGCGCTCGATCAGTTCTCGCAGCAAGAGAAACTCTCGCTGACCCATGGCGTGCTCGGCGCGCCCTGGGGCCACGAGCCAAAGCCTGCCGGCGCGATCGGCTCGGCCGGATATGTCGCCGGCGTTCCGCGGCTCGGCATTCCCGCCTTGCAGGAGACGGACGCTGAACTCGGAATCGCCAATCCGGGCAATATCCGACCGGGCGACACGGCGACCGCGATGCCCTCCGACCTGGCGCTCGCTTCGACATGGGATGAGGCGCTCGCGCGCCGTCAGGGCGAGACCGTCGGCGCCGAGGCCCGCGCCAAGGGCTTTTCGGTCTTGCTCGGCGGCGCCGTCAATCTCATCCGCGACCCGCGCGGCGGCCGCAATTTCGAATATTTTTCCGAGGACCCGCTGCTCTCCGGAACGATGGCCGGCGCCGCCGTCGCCGGCGCGCAGAGCCGGCATGTCATTTCGACCGTCAAGCATTTCGCTTTGAACGACCAGGAAACCGATCGCGTCGTGCTTAACGCCGAGATCGACCGCGCGGCGGCCCGGGAATCGGATCTCTTCGCGTTCGAGATCGCGCTGGAGGGGAGCCGCGCCGGCAGCGTCATGTGCGCCTACAACCAAGTCGACGGCGCCTATTCGTGCGAGAACGATTGGCTGCTGAACCACGTGCTGAAGGGCGATTGGCGCTATCCCGGCTTCGTGATGTCGGATTGGGGCGCGGTCCACTCGACAATTGCCTCGGCCTTGGCCGGGCTCGACCAGGAATCGGGCGAGCAACTCGACACGCGGAATTTTTTCGATCGCCCTCTCGCCAAAGCCGTCGAAGGCGGGGTCGTGCCGCAAGCGCGATTGGACGATATGGCGCGGCGGATTCTGACCTCGATTTTCGCCTCCGGCCTCTATGACGATCCGCCGCGGCGCGGCCCGATCGATGTTGCGGCCGGCGATCGGACCGCCTTGCAAATCGCTCGCGAAGGGCTCGTTCTCTTGAAGAATGACGGCGTCTTGCCGCTCGCCAACTCCGCCCGTCGATTGGCCGTGATCGGCGGCCATGCCGACAAGGGCGTGCTGTCCGGCGGCGGCTCATCCCAGGTCGTCCCGCGCGGCGGCGTCGCGCTCGCCGAGCCGAGCACGCGCGTCGAGGGCGATCTGATCTTCGATCCGTCCTCGCCGCTCGAAGCGCTGCGCCGCCAATTCCGGCAAACGCAGATCGCCTATGACGACGGCCGCGCGCCGGCCGAGGCGGCGAAACTGGCCGCGACGGCCGACGCGGCGATCGTCTTTGCGTATCAATGGATGACGGAGACCGCCGACGCGCCCAGCCTGGTCTTGCCGCGCGATCAAGATCGGCTGATTGCCTCGGTCGCCGCCGCTAATCCGCGCACCATCGTCGTGCTCGAAACCGGCGGGCCGGTTCTCATGCCATGGCTCGATCGCGCCGCCGCCGTGCTGGAGGCTTGGTACCCCGGCCAGAAAGGCGGCGAGGCGATTGCGGAAGCGCTGTCGGGCGCGATCGATCCGGCGGGACGCTCGCCCATCACCTTTCCGCGCAGCGAGGCGCAATTGCCGCGACCGAGAGTCCCCGGCGATCCGAACGCGGCGCCGCGCGGGCCGGTCGGGCGCGGCGGCCATTATGGGCGGATTTTCACCGCCGATTACAGCGAAGGCGCGGCTGTCGGGTACAAATGGTTCGCGCAATGCCGGGAGACGCCGCTCTTCCCGTTCGGCTTTGGTCTCTCCTATACGCGCTTTGCTCTGGACGATCTAACCGCGTCGGCGAATGGCGACGCCGTCACGATCAGCGCTCAGGTGCGGAACATCGGTGCGCGCGCCGGCGCGGCGATTCCGCAATTCTATCTGTCCGGGCCGCCAGGCGCGGCCATTCCCTTGCGGCTTGCGGGCTGGAGCAGAATCGAATTGCAGCCTGGCGAGGAGCGACGCGCTACCGTGAGTGTCGATCCCCGGCTATTCGCCCATTTCGACGAAAACGGCCGGCGTTGGCGGATCGCGCCTGGCGCTTATCGCATCACCGCGGGTTTCGACGCGGCGCATCCCGAGCAAACGACCGAGGTCGACCTCAAGGGATCGGATTTGCCGCCATAGCAGAGCGCCGAAAGGCGCCGCTTTCTGTTCTAGGAGTGGCCCAATCGAGCAGACGGTACGTCGATCAGTTCAGGTTGCTCGCCACTTCATTGAAGGTCGCGGTGAGCTTGGTGCCGACGACGGAAACCGCTCCGATGATCACGACCGCGATCAGAGAGGCGATGAGCCCATATTCGATGGCGGTCGCGCCATCCTCGTTGCTTAGGAACTTCTTAATGTAAACGCGCATAAGGCAGCCCCTCGTTTGATGACGCCCATTTATTTGCGCCTAAAAACTTAGAGTACGTAAATTTACTTCCTGGAATTCCCGGCCTTGAGTCAAAATCACCATTGTGTGATGATAAATTATTCTTTAGACAGCGCAGCGCGCTATCCTCTGGCGGCAAGGCCGTCGACGAAGACGTCGATGAGGCGAGTTACGGTCGATTGCCAGCCCGGCTGATCGTAAGAATAGCAGAGGCCGATCAACGTACGAAGAAGATCTTCGGGCGTGACGTCGGCGCGCAGTTCGCCTGTCTCGATCGCGCGATTCAGTAAAAACCCGAGCGCTTTGGTGAGGCGCGCGAAAGAATAGGCATAGAGGTCCGGAGGCTTATGGGCGGCCAGCGCCAGCGCTGCAAGCATTCCCTTTTTGGTGGCGACCAATTGGATGTTGGCGCGCAACCATTGGCGCAACGCCTCGACCGGGGCGCAATTCTCGGCCAGTTTTTCGGCTAGCGCCGCCAGTTCGTCCACTTCGCGGCGATAGACCGCTTCGAACAGCGCCTCTCTGGTCGGAAAATGGCGATAGAGCGTGCCAATGCCGACATCGGCCCGCCGGGCGACGGCGTCGAGACTCGCGCCGGGGCCGCCCGCGCTGAAGATTTTGGCGGCGGCTTTCAGCAGGCGCTCGCGATTGCGCACCGAATCGGAGCGCGGTTTTCGCGAAGTTTTGGCGGTATGATCGCCCATGAACGGACCGAGGCCTCTTGAAAAGCGGAGGGAGCCTCCGTATATTCACCGAGCCGGCGCGACGATCGGCGCCCGCTTTCGCTCGAAATGACGGACCGATTCGCCCTCTCGGACCTGAAGCAGCGATCCTTTCGACAAGACCACGGATTGGAGCTCCTTGATGCCTTTCTCCATCAGCTTAACCGTGAACGGCGCGCGGCGGAACATCGAACTCGACGATCCGCGAGTGACGCTCTTGGATTTGCTGCGCGAGCGTCTCGATCTGCCCGGAACCAAAAAGGGCTGCGACCGCGGCCAATGCGGCGCCTGCACGGTTTTGGTCAATGGCAGGCGGGTGAATTCGTGCCTTGCTTTGGCGCTGAGCCAGGACGGCGCCGAGGTGCTGACGATCGAGGGCGTGGCGCGAGGCGACGAGCTTCATCCCGTCCAGGCCGCCTTCATCGAACATGACGCTTTCCAGTGCGGGTTCTGCACGCCGGGCCAGATCATGAGCGCGATCGGGCTGATCAATGAAGGACAAACCGGCGACGACCCCGAGCGCATCCGCGAAGCGATGAGCGGCAATCTCTGCCGCTGTAGCGCCTATATCGGGATCGCCGAGGCCGTTCTGGAAGCGCAGAAAAAGTTGGCTGCGAGCGAGCGGAGGGACGCCGCGTGAGAACCTTCGACTATATTCGTCCCGCTAGCGTTTCCGACGCCGTGGCGGCCGGGGCCGCGCCCGACGCCGCCTTTCTCGCGGCGGGGACCAATCTTCTCGACCTGATGAAAGCCGGCGTCGCGCGCCCCGCTCGGCTTGTCGACATCACCCGCATTTCAGGGCTCGATGTCGTCGAGCGATCGCCGGACGGCGGGCTGCGGATCGGCGCGCTCGTGCGCAATTCCGATCTTGCGCATGATCCCGGCTTTGCTCGTTCCTATCCGGCTGTCGCCGAAGCGCTTCTGTCCGGCGCGTCGGCGCAGCTCCGCAATGCCGCGACGGTCGGCGGCAATCTGTTGCAGCGTACGCGCTGCGCCTATTTCTACGATCCGGTTAGCGCCTGCAATCGGCGCGAGCCGAAATCGGGCTGCAGCGCTCGCGATGGCGAGAACCGCTTGCACGCGGTGCTTGGCTGGAGCCAATCCTGCATCGCCGTTCACCCCTCGGATTTCTGCGTGCCCCTGGTCGCGCTCGACGCCATCATCGAGATCGAAGGCAAAGGCGGACGGCGCGAAATTCCGCTCGAAGACTTGCACCGATTGCCTGGCGATGCGCCCGAGCAAGAGACCGCGCTCGATCCCGGCGATCTGATCGTGGCCTTGCGCCTTCCGGGGCAAGCGGCCGCCTTCGCCAAGCACGCGCGCTATCTGAAAGTTCGCGAGCGAACCTCCTATGCTTTCGCGGTCGTCTCCGCGGCCGCCGCTCTCGACATGAATGGCGCCAAGATCAAGCAGGCGCGGCTCGCGCTGGGCGGCGTTGCGGCCAAGCCGTGGCGCGCCCGCGCGGCGGAAGCGCTGCTCGCAGGCGCCAGCCCGAGCCAGGGCGTTTTCCGCCAGGCCGCGGAGGCAGCGCTCGCCGAAGCCAGGCCGTCCGGCGACAACGCGTTCAAGATCGAACTCGCCCGGCGGATCGTCGTGCGCGCGTTCAGCCTCGCCGCGGCGGGAACGCCGGAGCGCCTGCCCGCCCTTCCAGGCTCGCCATTCTCATCCGTTCCCGGAGCGCGTCATGACGCTTGAGCGCAATTCCTCTCAAGGTTCGCCGCATATCCGGCACGGCTCCAATATCGGCCAGCCGCTGACGCGCCGCGACGGGGTCCTCAAAGTCACCGGCAAGGCGCGCTTCGCTGCGGACCACCATCCCGCGGGCATGCTTTACGCCGTCATGGCGGTCAGCAGCATCGCGCGCGGCCGGGTAAAGTCCCTCGATGTGGCGG
>DATGLU010000296.1:0-5203 GCA_035294045.1 Roseiarcus sp.
CGCCGCCACATCTTTACGAGCTCGAGCCGCGCGAAGCCTCGTTCCACGGGGTGCAGGCGCTGCGGCTCATTCCGATCGGCAACGGCGACCTTTTCGGCCGATCCGGCCTGCTCGCCCATTCCTTCATGCTCGGCCCGAAGGGCGACTCGAACGGCTGCGTCTCGTTCAAGGATTACGACGCCTTCCTGCGCGCCTACCAGAACGGCCAGGTCAAGCGCCTCGCCGTCGTCGCGCGGTTGAACGGCTAAGTTCGTCGGAAATCCGTCAGGCCGATTGACCAAGCTCAGGCCAAAAGCGTGACGGCGGGCGGTTAGGATCAGCCTATTGGCCTCGGCTCAGCGCACTTACCCGCGGCATGCGCGTTTTCCGCGCATGGCTTTGCGCCCGGAGGTCGGCCCCGCTGAGGCGCGCCTGGCGGGACCGACCGGGCGACGCGCCGTGTGGGAGGCCCGGCGCGCGGCGCCGACGATTGCTTACGGAATTGGTCCGCCGACGCCTATGCGGGGCGGCGGAGTTAACCAGGCCAGACCGTAAACCCTAAGCCTGGCTGACGGGCGCCGCGCCTTGCGACGGCGAATGGACGGCGCCAGAAATGAGCCGCCGCCGGCCGGAGATGGGAGCCGCCAATGCCGCATCCGACGTTCCATTGGCCGCGTCACGATACGCCCGCCGCTACCACGGCCGGCCTGATCACTTTCGCCAAAGTCCCGGGCTCATGGTCCGGCAACGACTACAAATCCGTGTCCGTCACCGAGATTCGAGACGGCGCCGGATTTACCGTCGCGCTGTTGTTCATGACCCACATGAACGTCGACTTTGACGGCGCCCCGAACGCCTATGGCCCTCCCGGTTTCGATGCGCTCGATTCTCTGGAGGACGCCGGCAAGGACAGCGCCAGCGGATATTACGGCCTGATGGCCGTCAACCCGCATGAGACGATCGTCGTCCACGGCAAGAAGGTCCTGCTCAAGGATCATTTTCAGCTCGACCTGGAGACTGACGCTAAGCTGGCGGACAAGAAAGGCCAGCTGCCGATCAAACAGAAATCGGGGCCCTACAAGGGCTTCTATGTCTCGACGACGTCGAAACGCAATCCGAGCGGCAGCGCCAGCATCTACGAACAGTCGCATTATCTCGATTCGTCCGCAGTGGCCTATTATGCGACCTCTTACGGAATCGCGCATAAAGGATTCGGCGCGGACGATCTCGGCCTCGCTTTGCGGCTCGACCGCTACAAGACGGCCTCCTTCACTTGCCTCGCCGGAGAAGGCCACAAAGCAGGCAGCCCGAAAGCCTATGCGCTGGGGGAATGCTCCTACAAGGTCTTCCTCGATATTGGCGGCGTTCCGAAGAAAAAAACCCAGAAATACGCCGACAACAACTTCCCGACCATATTCATGCTGTTCCCGGGCTCGAAATCGTCGCCGCTTTGGCGTCTCTCCTATGCCGCCAATTCGTACGATTTCGCCAAGTTCATCGCGATGCAGGCCCTCGTCGATCGGCGATCGCGCGGCAAGTCCGCGCTCGATCTTTTCAACCGCCCGGCGAACCCAAGGCTGGACAGCTCCGGCATGGACGATTTCGAGCAAAGGATGCTTGGGCCGGCGGTCAGCAGCATAACGGCGGCGCTGCGGCCCTTCGGCTACAATCCCGAGCAGTCGGTCATGGCCGCCCTATTGTAGAACGCGCGCTGGCCTCAAGATGTGAAATTGCCCAAGGCGCGCCATCCGGGTTAGCGTTGGAGGGCGCGCGGCGGCGACACGGGAGAGCGAGCGATGAGCTTCATCCGCACCATCACGGGCGACATCGCGCCGGCTGATCTCGGCGTCACCTACGCGCATGATCATCTCTATTGCGCGCCCCCTCTATGGAAGGAGAAGGGCGATGTCGACCTGCTGATCGACGATGTCGAGGCGACAATAAAGGACGTCGAACTGTTCAAGGCCGCCGGCGGCCAGGCGATCTATGAGGCGACCGCCATCGACTATGGTCGCGACCCGAAAGCCCTGCGGACGATCGCCGAGCGCACCGGCATACGCATCATCGCGACCGCCGGCTTCAACAAAGCGATCCTCTGGCCGGCGAAGATTCCCGGACGGAACATCACGTTTCGCGATTGGATCGCCTCCAAGAGCCGCGCCGAACTCCGCGATCACGTTGTCGCGGAATTGACCATCGGCCTCGACGGAACCGATCTGAGGGGCGGCGTCGCCAAGTTCGGCACCGGGTACAACACGATCGGAGAGGACGACGGAAAGGTCATGCTCGCGGTTCTCGACGCTCACAAGGAGACTTCGGCGCCGCTGCACAGCCATACCGAGCTCGGCACGCTCATTCTCGAGCAACTCGCCATCGTCAAACGGGAAGGCGTCGATCCCTCCCGGCTGACGATCGCCCATGTCGATCGCAATCCCGATCCTTGGGTGCATCGCAAGGCGGCCGACTACGGCTGCTTTCTGTGTTTCGACGGGATTAGCCGGATCAAGTACCATCCGGAAAGCGTGCTGATCGATTGCATCCTGAAATTGGTCGACAAGGGTCATAAAGACCAAATCCTGATCGGCGGAGACATCGCCCGCAGGACCATGTATAAGAACTACGGCCAAGGCGGCCTTGGACTTGGCTACATCCTGGCGAGTTGGGCGCCGCGCTTCATCGAGGAAGCGAACGAAGCGGGATTCGACGGGCAGGCTCTCATCAAGACTTTCATGATCGACAATCCGCAACGCGCCTTCGCGTTCCACGGCTAGGTCTTCGCTCATGCCCATGCCAGGCGTTGCGATCGAGAGCCTCTATGACGATGAGATCAAAACTCTCCTTGCGCGCCGGCCGGTTGCGCTGCTTCCCGTCGGCGCCGTCGAATCTCACGGCGACCATCTTCCCGCCGGCGCCGACAATATCCTGGCGCGGCGGTTGGTCGAGCGCCTGATCGAGCGGCTGGCCGGCGCAGTGCCCGTGGTCGCCATGCCGGTCCTCGCTTTTGGCCAAGTGTGGTCGCTGGCCGACGCGCCCGGCTCCTTTTCGCTGAGCGCGGAAACGGTATCGCGCATCCTTGTCGAGCTTGGCCTGTCGGCGAAAGCCAAGGGCTTGGCGACGATGGCCGCGGTGAACGCGCATTACGGCAATGTCGCGGCGTTGCGCGAGGCGCAGCGGCGTCTCAAGGACGAGGATTTTACCCTCGCGGTCTTCACCTATCCAGGCATGGACGACATCTCGCAGCGCGTCCGCGAGCGACCCGTCGCGCATCCAGCCTTCATGCATGCTTGCGAGATCGAAACCTCCTTCATGCTGCATCTGGCGCCGGAAAACGTCCGGATGGAGCGCGCGATTGAGAACTATCCCAAATTCCCGGCCGATTTCGGCGAGGTCGCCTATCGCTGGAGCGAATTCTCCGAAAGTCCGGTCCTCGGCGATCCCCGCGCGGCGACCGCGGCGAAGGGGAAGGCCATTCTTGATCGGGTGATCGAGCGAATGGCGGAATCCGTCGCCGCGCTCCATGCCCGTCAGAAGCCGCGCGGCGACGCGGTTTGACGCCGCCCTACCGATAAGCCGGCGCGATCAGGTCAAGGCTTCCAAGGCTTGCCGCTCGATAGCGGGCGTAGGCCGCATCGTATTCGGCGCGCAACGCTTGGTTCGGCTCATGACGGCGGTCGAGCTCGAAGCTCGCCAGGCGCGCCTCGGCGAGCGAAGAGAAGCGCCCGGCGGCGACCGACGCGATCAGCGCGGCGCCCTTTGCGCCGAATTCGCTCCCGGCTGGAATCTCGATCGGCACGCCGACGACATCGGCGATCATCTGCGTCCAGAAGGGGCTGCGGGCGCCGCCGCCGACCAGGCGGATCGTCTCGATCGGCTGTCCGATCGCGGCGTAACAATCGCGGATGGCGAAAGCGACGCCTTCAAAGATCGCCCGGACGAGATGCTCGCTGCGCGAGCCGGGCTCGCATCCGAAGAACCCCGCCCGGGCGCCGGCCTCGATCCGCGGCGCGATGATCCCGGTTGGGCTGAGATAAGGAATATAGACGACGCCGCCCGCTCCGACCCCGCCGGCTTCCGCGCAGGCGGCAAGCGCTTCGAAGCGTCGCGGCTGCTCCGCAAGGTCCGGGCGGAGCGCCTTGAGGCACCAATCGATATTGCTTGTGCCGGCGACGTTGACCATGGTCTTCATCCACAAATCGCCCGGCAGAGCAAACAGCAGGCCGAGATCGAGCGGCTCGAAAAGCGGACGGTCGACCACGACGCCGTTAAGGCAGGTCGTCCCCAGCACGGTACAGGCGAGGCCCGGCGCGCCGGCCCCGGCGCCGATCACGCTGGCCGGCGTATCGCCGGCCCCGAAAGCGACCGGCGTTCCTTCCGCCAGGCCGGTCGCGGCGGAAGCCTCCGCCGTGATCGCGCCGGCGACCGCCTCCGACCGGTGAACGCGCGGCAAAAGTCCGCAATATTCGCCGAGCCCGAACATCGGCAGAAGCGAAAGATCGAAGTCGCGGGCGGCGGCGCTTCCCGGCGCGACCGCCGCCTCCGTCTCATCCCAGCCGAGCGTGTTGGTCAGGCGCAGGCGGATAAAGTCTTTCGCGGTCAGCACCGCGGCCGAACGCGCCAGAGCGCGCGGCTCATGCTCGGCGAGCCAAGCCAGAAGCGGCAGCGTGCAGCCGAGCTGCATGACCGAGCCGGAAGAAGCGAAGACCCGCGACAGGAAATCCGGCGTCTTGGCTTCGGCGCGCCGCAGCCAGCCGAGCGCGCGGCCATCGTCCCAGAGGATCGGCGGCCGAACCAAGGCGCCGGCGGAATCGACCAGCCAGGCGCCGACCATGACGCCTGTCACCCCGACCGCCGCGATATCGGCGGGCTCGGCGCCGCTCCTCGCCAAAGCGTAGCGGCAGACGCCGCACACGGCGCGCCAGACCGCGTCCGGATCGGCTTCAGACCATGCGGGTTGCGGCCGCGATACGCTGGTGCGGCTCGATGCGACCGCGATCTCGCGGCCGCGCGCGTCGAACACGGCGGCCTTGGTGACCGAGGTGCCGATATCGACGCCGAGAACGGGACCAATGGCGGGGGACACGTCCCCTACTCTTCTCAGGCTGCCGCCACAGCCGCGCCGATCCAGTCCAGCCGCGGCGCGGGAATGAGGCCGTAATTGTAGAAGTTCAGCCCCTGCGCGCCGGCCGCAGCGCATGCGGCGACGCGAGCGGTCAAGCCCTCCGCG
>DATGLU010000297.1:0-2581 GCA_035294045.1 Roseiarcus sp.
TCTCCATGAATTTCGACAGCAGGTCGTAAGGGACCGCGCACAGTTTCTGACGGGAAACTGCACGCTCGATGGACAACAAACGCCGTTCCGCGCCTTTATCGAGATCGTCGGCGGCGCCTTTCATCTGACGTCTCGCGACGCGGAAGCGACAATCGCGAGAAAACTCGACGAGGGCCTTCGCGAGATCGGCTTAAGATCCGAGGACAATTCGGCGCTGCTGCTCAATCTGCTCGGCCTGCCTGTTCCAGATGACGCCTTCAGCGGTCTCGACGGCGTGCTGATCGGCCTTAGGACACGCGATCTCCTCAAACAGATCATTGAAGCGCGCGCCCGGCCAGGGCCGTTGGTGCTCCTGATCGAGGATCTGAACTGGATTGACAGCGCTTCCGAGGAGCTTCTGTCCAGCGTCATTGCGATCAAGGAGCGCCTTCGCCTTCTCGTTCTCCACACGAGGCGCGCCGGATATGATCCGCCTTGGGCCGAGCGGCTCGGAGTGATGCGGCTCGTTCTCGAGCCGCTCTCGGCGCGCGAGACTTCGCGCATCGCGCAAATGCGGCTCGGAGTCGAGCAAATCCCGGAAGCCCTATCAAAGCTGATCGCCGCGAAAGCGGAAGGAAACGCGCTCTTCGCCGAGGAGATCGGCAGTTTTCTGGTCGAGCGCGGCATTGTTCGCCGCGGCGCGAACGAACTGGACTTCGAGCCGACGGCCGTCGCGGCCGCCCTGCCGGAAAGCGTACAAGCGCTTCTCGCCTCGCGCGTCGATCAGTTGGCGGCCGCCGATCGGGCGATGCTGCAGGCGGCGGCCGTCGTCGGTCGCCGCTTCAACCCTGACCTCGTCGCCGCGGTGACCGCCGCCGAGAGTCGCGGCGAAGCCTCGTTCGCCGCCATGGAGGCGCTCGACCTTATACGCCGCGATCCCCTTACCGACGACTATCTTTTCAAGCACGCTCTTGTCCGTGAGGCGCTTTACAATGGGCTCCTGAGCCGCGCGCGGGCCGTCTTGCATCGCAAAGTCGCCGAAGAACTCGAACGGCGCGGCGGCAACCGGCTGTTCGAGATCGCCGAATCTCTCGCGCTTCACTACGCGGCCGCTGAAGACGCCGACAAGGGCTTCGCCTATCTTGCGATGGCCGGCCATAAATGTCTCAACGTCTATGCGACGCCGGAAGCGGAGGGATATTACCGCCAAGCGCTTGGCGTCTTCGAGACGAAACCCGACTGCGCAAGCCCATCCGCCGTTGTGCGGGTGGTGGTCCGATTTCTCGAAACGCTGATGCTGAAGGGCGATTATCGCGAAGCTGGAAAGATCGCCCGCAAATTCTTGCCGTTCATCAAGCATGCCGGCGAAACGCCGGATCTCGTCATCGTCTCGTACTATCAATCGCTTTCTCTCGTGCAGAACCTGGAGCTTCGCTCGGCCCATGACTTGATGGCCGAGGCTCTGGCCATCGCGGAGCGCCTGGGCGATGGCCGGGCCAAGGTCTATGCTCTTTGCGGCCTCCTGCAGGTCAATATCCGACTCGGGCTCGACACGCTGGAAAACGCCGATCGCATGAAGGCGCAGCTTCTGGACGAAAGCCTTCGCTTTGGCGACAACTTTATCCGCAACGCGAGCTTTTTCTCGGCAAGCTGGGACTATTGCTATCGTGGGCTCCTCAAGGAGGCGCGCGAGATGGCGATGCGCTTATTCGCGTCGGGAAGGGAGCGCAGCGATCCGCGGGCGATCGGCCTTGCGCATTGGATTCTCGGCTGGACCGACCTCATAGGCGGCGCGCCGGAAGGGGCGCTGGCGCACGCGGAAGAGTGCTTGCGCGCCGCGATCGCCCCGTTCGACCGGCTGCAAGGCGAAAGCATCAAGGCCATGGCGACCATCTTCATGGGCCGCTCGCAAGAAGGGCTGGAGAAGATCGACGCCCTCAACTTGGAGTTCGAACGCCTTGGCTTGCTCTATAATGTCGTGCACCTACCCAGAGGATATGCGCTGATAGCGCTCGGCCGAATTTCCGAGGGAGTCGACCTGATTACCAAATACATCGCAGATCGAGAAGCGATTGGAGATAGGGCCCTGGCCGCGTTCGGGCGCGTCGCGCTTGCCGAGTTCTACGTCCAGGCTCTTTCGGGCAAGCGCGAGCGCTCATCCGCTACGATCATCTTCAAGAACCTCCGGACGGTGATCGGAACGATCCTCTTCGGAGCGCGCCGGGCGCGAGTTTTGCTTGAGCAAGCTGCAGTATACCCGCATTTGAGCGAACGCGGGATCGTTCTCGCTCGCGTCGATCTGAATCTCGCACTCTTGTATGCAAAGCGCAAGAGGTACGGGAAGGCGAGGAACTATCTCGAAAAAGCGCGAATGATCGCTGAGAATCAGGGCACGGACGCGTTGTTACGAAAGATCAATGCAGCGCTTTTGGAATTAACGTAGAGAGAAACTGCGCCTCCAGCAGAAGAAGTTGGCTTCGACCATTCGATGACCAGTCCTGACAAGGCGACAGCAACAACTATCCGCAGCGTTGCCACGCGCGGGAAAAGAATCGACGAGTGTCTGCCTAAGCAACTCAGGCAACCATCATCTCTTCCGCTT
>DATGLU010000298.1:0-4215 GCA_035294045.1 Roseiarcus sp.
TTCGAGGAGGTCGCCGCGACGATCGGCCGCGATCCCGGCGCCTGCCGCAAGCTTGCGACACGGGCGCGCGAGCATGTCCGCGAGGCGCGGCCGCGCTTCAAGGTCGAGAAGCAGCGCGGCCTCGAAATCGCGCAAGCTTTCTTCGCCGCGTCGCGCGGCGGCGACATGAAGGCGCTCGGCGCTATGCTTGCCGCCGACGTCTCAAGCCACGCCGACGGCGGCGGCAAGCGCCCGGCCGCCATGGCCCCGATCCTCGGCTTCGACGCCGTGATGAAAGTGCACGAGATGCTGGCGCCGCTCTTTGAGGACCATCCCTCGAAACTCGTCCGCGTCGGCTTCATCAACGGCCTGCCGGGATTCATCACGCTGGAGGCGGACGGCGAACTGCAGGCGACGGCGCTGGAGATTGAGGATGGGAAGATCGCGGCGATTTATGTGGTGCGGAACCCGGATAAGCTGAGGCATTTGCATTAGGGTATATAGCCTCCAATACAAGCTCCTCCGTCATTGCGAGCGAAGCGAAGCAATCCAGGAATCTCCGCGGTTCCTGGATTGCTTCGTCGCTTCGCTCCTCGCAATGACGGATGCGTATTCAACGCCAACAATCCGGATCGCTCCGGCGTGTGAGCCGCGGATTACGCCGCCCTCAGTTACACTTGCCATTTAACTGAACAACTTCCAAAAACACGCATACAATCCGAATCACCAGGAATCGTATGCGCTCGCGGCCGCCCCGCTCCTGGCAAATGGCGGGATGGCTGCCTGAGCAAGAAGCCGCGCAATTGAGGTTCGAATTCAATACCGAGATGGAGCGCCTCAAGGCGGCCTAGCGGCGAGCTCGCCGGCTTGCTTTACATCCGCGCCCACCATCAGCTCCTCCGCTCGCGCGGCGGCGAATAACTCTGCGTCAATCAAGCCCCCTTGCCGATTGCGCGAAGCAAGGGATCGTGCCGCAGCGACGCGCGCGCTCCACTTGGAACAAGAATACGCCGCGCCCATTCTCTCCGGCAGATCGAGCTCCGTAGGAACGACGCGGATGAACGCCTTTTCTCTCAAAGCGGGCTTTCTCGCCCTCGCCTTGACCCTTGCGGCCGCCTCTGGCGCGACACTCGCCCCTGCTCCCGCGCGGGCGGCGCTGTTCGCGCGGGTTCCGGCGGCGCGCGAGATGGCGGTGTGCGGCGATATGCTGTTCGTCGGGACCAAGGGCTCTTCGGTCTATGCCGCGCCGCTCACGGGCGGGCCGGCGAGGGTGGCGGCCTCCGGCTTTTCGGCGCCGAACGGGGTCGCCTGCGCCGGCGGGCGGTTGTTCGTGGCGTCGCGGGATGGGATCACGGCCTTCGACATCGGGCCGGGCGGCGCTTTGAGCGGAGGGCGCGAGATTCGCCGCGGGCTGCCGAACTCGGGCGTCCACTCTCTGCGTTATATCGGTATCGGCCCCGATTCCCGGCTCTATGTCTCGCTCGGCTCGCCTTGCAACATCTGCCAGCCGCGCGGGCTGCAAGGGACGATCGTCAGCATGGACCAGAACGGCGGCGATCTTCGGCGCGTCGCCTGGGGCGTGCGCAATTCGGTCGGCTTCGACTGGCGCGGCGGAACGATGTTCTTCACCGACAACGGCGCCGACGGAATGGGCGACGACATCCCGCCCGACGAGCTGAACGAACTTCAGCCGGGCGGATTCTACGGCTTTCCCTATTTCGGCGGCCGGATCAGGCTCAAAGGATTCGAGAACGCCGCGCCGCCAGCGCCGCAGATTCCGCCCGTCTTCGAGTTCCAGGCGCATGTCGCGACGCTCGGCATTCATTTCTTCCGCAGCCTCGGCGGCGACGCTTTGGTCGCCGAGCATGGCAGTTGGGACAGATCGGTCCCGGTCGGACGCGAAATCGTGCGCGTGCATTTCGAGGGCGCCCGTCCGGTCTCGGTCGCGCCCTTCCTCAGAGGCGTCGGCCGGCCGGTGGACGTCAAGGAGGCGCCGGATGGCGCCATCCTCGTCTCCGACGACGCCGGCGGCGCGGTTTACATTTTCCGACGGTGAGGCGGGCTCGCCGCCGGAATGGCTCTTTGACAAGCCATTGCGGCGATGGCAACGTGCCGGACGGACGGTTCTCCTAACTTAAGGAGAGCAAAAGGGAATGCGGTGCGGGCCTCAAAGCCCTAAGCCGCGGCTGCCCCCGCAACTGTCAGCGGCGAGCTTCCATCCATGGCCACTGGGTCGAAGACCTGGGAAGGCGGATGAGGAAGCGCTGAACCGCGAGCCAGGAGACCTGCCGTCCATTGACCGTTTCGCATCGGGCGGGGCGCCTGGATGCGGAGCACGCGGGGCTCTTTGCGGCTTCGCGTCACGCTCTCTCCCAAAGAGGGCGCCGGTCCTCGCGCCCCGCGACAATGCGGAGCAGACGATGGCCTCGCCTGACGTAACCAAGATTCCGACGACGATCGTCACCGGCTTCCTCGGCGCCGGCAAGACGACGCTGATCCGCCATCTCATCGAAAATGCGCGCGGCCGCCGGCTGGCGCTGCTGGTCAACGAATTCGGCGATGTCGGGGTCGACGGCGAAATCCTGCGCGGCTGCGGCGACGCCTGCCCGGAGGAAAACATCATCGAATTGGCGAATGGCTGCATCTGCTGCACCGTCGCCGACGATTTCGTTCCGGCGATCGAAACGCTGCTGAGCCGGCCGCAAAGGCCCGACCATATCGTCATCGAAACGTCCGGCCTCGCTCTGCCGAAGCCGCTGGTCAAGGCGTTCGACTGGCCGTCGATCCGCTCCCGCCTGACCGTTGACGGCGTCGTCACGGTGGTCGACGGCGCCGCTTTGGCGGCCGGGCGCTTCGCCGACGACCCAGAAGCGCTCGCCGCGCAGCGGCGAGGCGATCCGGCGCTCGATCACGACAACCCGCTCGAAGAGGTTTTCGAGGATCAATTGCTCTGCGCCGACATGGTCGTGCTCAACAAGACCGACCTCATGTCCGAGGCGGAGCGCGCCGCGACGCGCGCGAAAATCGCCGCCGTCTTGCCGCGCGCGGTCAAGGTGGTGGCGACGAGCGAGGGGCGGATCGACGCCGAAATGCTGCTCGGACTCGAAGCCGCGGCCGAGGACGATCTCGATGCGCGAAAATCGCATCACGACGGCGAAGAAGAGCACGACCACGATGAATTCGAGACGTTCATCGTCGAAATCGGGCCGCTCGCCGATCCGGAGCGCTTCGTCGCCAAGCTCGCTCTTGTCGCCGAGCGCCACGACGTGCTGCGCATGAAAGGCTTCTTCGCTGTCGAAGGCAAGCCGATGCGCCTGCTGGTGCAAGGCGTCGGCCAGCGTTTCCGCCAGCATTTCGACCGCGCCTGGCGGCCGGGCGAGGCGCGCGTCGGCCGCCTCGTGGTGATCGGCGAAGCCGGACTCGACCGCGCCGCCATCGCCGCCGCGATCGCGTAAAAGAAAACTCCCATGCATCTTCTGCGCACGACGACGCGGCTGATCGACGAGGCGGAAGCCGCAATCGATCTCGGCCAGTCGCCGGGCGACATCGTGTTCCTATCGTTTTCCGACAGCGATCTCGGAATCGTCGCGGCGGCGTTCGAAGACGAAACGTCGGATTCGCCGCGCGCGCGGCTCGCCTCCCTGGCGATGCTGCGCCATCCCTATTCGGTCGATCTCTATATCGAGAAGGTCGCGGCGAAGGCGCGCTTCGTCCTGGTGCGGCTTCTCGGCGGTCTCGATTATTGGCGTTACGGCGCCTTGGAGCTTGCCGCGGCGGCGCGCCGCCAAGGGTTCGATCTCGCGATCGTTCCGGGCGATGGGCGCCCCGTTCCGCGCCTCGACGAGCTTTCGACGCTTTCCGCCGAAGAGGCGAGCGCCGTATGGCGCGCGTTCGAAGCCGGCGGCCTCGGCAATATCGCCCGCCTGTTCGGCTGGATCGGCCGGCGGATTGCCGGCGACGCGGCGCCGCCGCCGGCGCCCGAGCGCGTTCCCGCCTACGGCCTCTATGCCGCCGCCTGCCGGCCAGGTACGCCGGACCAGCCGCTGGCGGCGATCGTCTTCTACCGCGCCTATCTGCTCGCCGGCGATCTTGCGCCGATCGTCGCGCTCGCCGACGCGCTGGCCGAGCGCGGCGCGCAGGTTCTCGCCGCCTACGCGCCGAGCCTGAAAGACGGCGAGGCCGCGGCCTGGCTTGCCGATCTGCTTCGCCGCGAGCGGCCCGATGTCGTTATCAACA
>DATGLU010000299.1:0-8216 GCA_035294045.1 Roseiarcus sp.
GAGCGCCACCGAGGCCGGCTTGGCGCCGAGCTTCTCGGCGGTCTCGTTGACGCGCTTGCGGATCGTTTCGTCCTGCCGCGCGCCGAGGCCGAGCTGCCGGCTGTATTGATCGGTGCGCCCGCGCACGGTCGAGGCTTCCGCGCCGACTCCTGAACCGGCGAGAAAGCCGCGCGCCAGCGGCGACCAGGGGATGACCGCGATGTTCTGGTCGGCGCAGAATTTCATCATCTCGCGCTCTTCCTCGCGATAGACGAGATTGTAGTAATTCTGCATCGAGACGAATTCGGCGAGACCCTTCTCGCGGGCATAGCCGATCATCCTCGCGAATTGCCAGGTCCACATCGAGGAGGCGCCGACATAGAGCGCCTTGCCGGCGCGCACGACCTCGCTCAGCGCCTCGACCGTCTCTTCGAGCGGCGTCTCATAATCGAAACGATGGATCTGGTAGAGATCGACATAATCCATGCCGAGCCGTTTCAGCGAGGCGTCGATCGCCTCCATGATGTGCTTGCGCGACAGGCCGCGCGCGTTCGGGCTCGATCCCATCGCGTTGAAGACTTTCGTCGCGACGACCACCTCGTCGCGCTTGGCGAAATCCTTCAGGGCGCGGCCAAGGATCTCCTCGCTCGCGCCAATCGAATAGATATCCGCCGTGTCGAAGAAATTGATTCCCTTTTCGAGCGCCTCTTTGATGAAGGGCCGCGAAGCCTCCTCTTCGAGCACCCATTCGCGCCATTTCGTCGAGCCATAGGTCATGCAGCCGAGGCAAAGCCTCGAAACCTTCATGCCGGTTTTGCCAAAGCGGATATATTCCATCTTTTCTTCGCCCCGTTCAGCGGACGCCGCTTCAGCGGCGCCGGAAAGCTGCGCGATTGGCGAGGAATGTCAATCGCCAAAGCGAGCGCGCGCTTTCACGAATGCGAGGCTTGCCGGCGGCGGCGTCACAAAGAGAGGATTTCCCGGAGGTCCGTTGTTTCCGCGTCGGCGTCCTGAATGTCGAGCTCGCGCTCGATATGTTCGAGATGATGATCCATCAGCGCCGTGGCGCGGGCGCCGTCGTGGTCCTCCAGCGCTTCCAGCAATTCATTGTGCTCCCCCTCGGAGCAGGAAAAGGACTGCCGCGAACCGAACATCGCGATGATGAGAGAGGTCCGCGCGACAAGCTCCTCGACGAAGCGCGCGGTGACCGGATTGCCCGCGACCCTAGCGAGCTGGATGTGAAACTCGCCGGAAAGGCGAACCGCCTCGCCGCGATTGTCCATCGCCGCCGCCGCGGCGCTGCCGGCGACGTAATTGCGCATCTCGCCGATCTGCTCGGCGGTGATGCGCCGCGCCGTCTCGGCGATGATCGACCGCTCAAGGGTGCGCCGCGCCTCGAAGACGTAGCGCGCTTCCTCCGGGGTGGGGCTAGCGACAAAGGCGCCGCGATTCGGGTGCAGAGCGACGATGCCGCGTTGAGCGAGCACGATGAAAACGCGACGGATCTGACTGCGGCTGACCCCGAACGCATCGCAAAGCGTGTTTTCCGGCAGTTTCGCGCCCGGCTTTAGCCGGCGCTCCATGACCGCCGCGACAATCCGGTCGACGATCTGATCGTCGGAAACCGGACCGCTGAGGTCCCGATTGAGAGCGTCCATCGCTTCTGCTCCACCTCCTCTTCACATTCGAACGCAGGCAACGGATTCGCTGAACCGTCAAGCGAATGGTCATAAATAGGCGAACGGCGCGATTTTGTCGACAAAAATGAAATTATTGTTGACAATATCGGCAACAATTGCGCATCATCGCGCGGAGCCGATACTGACGCTCGTCCGCTCTCGGGGCGGCGATCGAGTAAGGCCTCAACGGGAGGAACGATCCATGGCTCGAACTGCTCTGCCTTTTCGCTTGGCTCTCTTCGGCTTTGCGTCCGCATTCGCGATGGCGTTGAGCGCCGGCGGCGCCGACGCGGCGAACAAGACCCTCAATATCGGCTTTGTCGGCGTCACCAGCGGTCCGGCCGCGGCCTGGGGCACCTCCAACGTCCGCTCGATGCAGACCCTCGCCGCCTGGCTGAACGAGAAGGGCGGGGTGAAAATCGGCGATGACACCTACACGATCAACGTCGTCACGTTCGATGATCAGAAGGACCCCAAGCGGTCGATCGCCGGCATGGAGAAGATGGCGCAGGAAGGGATCCACTATGTCGTCGGCCCGAATGTCGACGACGGCGCGGCGGCCGTGCGTCCCGTCGCCGAAAAGTCGGGGATCATCTATTTCCCCTACGCCTTCCCCAAAGAACTCTACACAAAACCCGCTTCGAACGCGATCCTCGGCATGGTCGCGAACTACCAGTCGGGCCCGGCGATCTATAAATATCTCAAAGAAAAGAAAGGCGTGAAGACGGTCGCCTTCGTCGCCGCGAACGAATCCGATCCGCTGAGCCAGCGCGACGGCGGCGTCGCCGCCGCCAAGGCGCTCGGCCTCACGGTGCTTGCCGACAAGGACACATACGAGAACGATACGCGCGACTTCACGCCCGTATTGACGCCCATCGTCAAGCTGAAGCCCGATTTGCTCGTTCTCTCCGGCGTCGCGCCGGCCAATGCGCCGCTGCTGATCCGGTCGGCGCGCGAGCTCGGCTACAAAGGACTCATCTCCACCGAAACCGCGCAAGACGCGAAGGTCCTCCAGGAAGGCGCCGGCGATCTCGCCGATGGCTTCATCTCGGTCGGCGGCGCCTCGACGCCGGAAATCCGATCGAAAACGATGGAGGAGTTCATCCAGCGCTACACCAAGATGTTCGGCGAATATAATGACGAATCGAACACCAAGGTCTATGCGCTCGAATACATTATCGACACGCTGAAGGCCGATCCCAAGGCGATCGACAATGTCGAGGAGTTCAAGAAGACGATCGACACGTTCTCGGCGCCGAACCCCTATCTTAAGGACGGCGGCAGCCTCCACTATGTCGGCATGACGTCGTTCGGCCAGAAGCGGCAGATCGCCGTGCCGCTGGTCGTGAACGAATACAAGGACGGAAAGTTCGAGACGCTGTTCGTCGCCGACGTCGACTGAAGTTAAAGGCCTATTCGCTTGGCAAGGAGAGGCGGCGCGCCCGCCTCTCCTTAAAGGGGACGCTCGGCCATGGAGCAGGTCGTCGCAAACGGTCTCTATCTCGGCGCCCAATATGCGCTGATCGCCCTCGGCTTGACGCTCATTTTCTCGCTGATGAACGTGCTCAATTTCGCGCACGGTCAGATGTACGTTCTTGGCGGCTTCGTCACCTACGAAATTTACGGGCAGTTGCATCTGCCTTTCGTCGTCGCGCTGGCGGCGTCCGCCGTGACATTGGCGATCCTTGGCGGACTCATCGAGCGGTTCCTGTTTCGCACAGTGATCAAACGCAGCGTGCGCGAAGAGAGCACGATGCTGTTGGCGGCGGGCGTCGCCTATTTCCTCGACGCCCTGATCCTGCTCCTGTTCGGCGAGAAGCAGCGCGGCGTCCCGAAAATCGTTTCGGGCGTCTTCGTCTCCGACAACCTGATCATGCCCTATGATCGCATTCTGATCGCCTTCCTCGCCGTTCTCTTCATCGTCGCCTTCATTCTGATGATGCGCTACACCAAGCCAGGCCGCGCGATGCGCGCGCTGGCGCAGGATCGCGTCGCCGCGCAGCTCATGGGCGTGCCGGTCGAATTTTATTCTCTGGTCGGCTTCGCGCTCGGCGCGCTGCTCGCCGGCCTCGTCGGCGGCCTGCTCGTCGCGATTACCGGCGTCAATTCCGGCATTGGCGGGCCGATCTCGATCAAGGCGTTCACGATGGTCATGATCGGCGGCGCCGGCGTGATCGGCGGGGCGATCGCCGGCGGCTTCATCCTCGGCATGCTCGAATCCGTCGGCTTAAGCGTGCTGCACGCTTATGGCGACATCACTTATCTCGTCATCTTCGCCGCTTTGATGATCTTCCTCAGCATCCGCCCGAACGGGCTGATGGGCAAGCCGTGGGGTTGACCCGTCATGACGCGCCCCGCCCGCCTCGCCACGCTCGCCATCTTTCTGCTGGCCGTCTTCGTCGCGGTCCCGTTCGTGATCGGCCTCACCGGCCGAACCGATTTCTACTACACGCTGAGCTCGGTCGCCCTGCTTGCGATCGCCAGCGGCGGGGTTTGGCTCACCTTCTATATCGGGCGCATCAATATCGGCCAGGGCGCCTATGCTTTGATGGGCGGCTATGTTTCGGCGATTCTCGTCGTCCGTTGCGGCTTTTCCTTCTGGATCAGCCTGCCGCTCGCCGGCGCGTTCTGCGCGGCGGCCAGCGTTCTGATCGGCCTGCCGATCCTGCGCCTGCGCGGCGTCTATTTCGCCATGGTCACCCTGGTTCTGACCGAAGTCGTGCGCTTGCTCGCCATGGCCTTGTCGATCACCAACGGCGCCAAGGGCATGGTGAGCATTCCCTCGCCCGGCCCGATCTCCCTGTTCGGCCTGACCATCGTTCCCTCCTTCGATAGGTTCGCCGAGCGGAACGAGGCGTTCTATTATCTCTCCGTCACGATCATGTGCCTCTGCTTCGCGGCGCTTTATCGGCTGGTGAATTCGCGCGTCGGCCGCCTGTTTGTCGCCTTGCAGCAGAACGAAGAATTGGCCTCCTCGATGGGCCTCAACGTACCGGCTTTGCGGGTGCTCGCTTATTCGATCTCGTCCTTTTTCGGCGGCATAGGCGGAGCAATTTTCGTCGCTATTGCGCAATCGATCTATCCATCGAGCTTCACCGTCGCCGACAGCGTCAATTTCATGCTCAATTGCTTCCTCGGAGGCCTTGGCTACGTGTTCGGGCCGATGCTCGGGACGTTGGTCCTCTATTTCGGCTGGGACCTCCTTTTCCAAGCCGGGCAGTACCAACTGCTCATCTATTCGGGCGTGATGATCGCGCTCATGCTCATCCTGCCGAACGGGCTTCTCAGCATCCGCCCGATGAGTTGGCGCAAGCGCGGCCGGCCTCTGGTCTGGCGCAGGAGCTGAGCATGGCGCCGATCCTCGCGATCTCCGGCATCACCAAGCAATATGGCGGCCTCGTCGCCGTGAACGACGTGTCGTTCGATGTCGAGGAGGGCGAGATCCTTTCCGTCATCGGTCCGAACGGCGCCGGAAAATCGACTCTGTTCAAGCTGATCGCGTCTTTCGTCAAGCCGACGCGCGGCGAAGTCCGTTTCCGCGGCGAGCGAATTTCCGGCCTTGCGCCGCATACGGTGGCGCGCAAGGGCGTCGTGCGCACCTTTCAGGAGACGACGATCTTCAAGGGGATGACGGCGCGCGACAGCGTCATCATCGCGCATCACTTGCGCTCGAAAGCAGGCCTTGCCGGCTTTTATCTCGGCACCGCGGCGGCGCGGCGCGACGAGGCGACGTTCGGCCGCTCGGCGGACGAGATATTGGAATTCCTCGGTTTGCGCGCCGCCGCCAATGAGATCGCCAGCAATCTGCCGCAGGGCAGCTTGCGGGCGCTTGGCGTCGCGATCGGGCTCGCCGCCAACCCGAAGATTCTGCTGCTCGACGAGCCTTTCGCCGGGATGAATCACGACGAGACGCGGCGCGCCGTCGAAATGACCCGCGCCGTGCGCGATCGCGGCGTGACGCTTTTGCTGGTGGAGCACGATATGGCCGCCGTGATGAAAATCTCCGACCGCATCGTGGTCATCAATTTCGGCGCGAAAATCGCGGAAGGAACGCCCGCCGAAATCCAGAAGAACGAAAAAGTCATCGAGGCCTATCTCGGCGTCGAGGACGAAACGATCGGCGTTTGAAGCCATGCAGCCGATGCTCACCTTCGCCAATGTCGAGCTCTATTACGACCACGTCTACGCGCTGAAAGGCGTGTCGCTCCAGTTGATGGAGGGCGAAACCGTCGCCCTGATCGGCGCTAATGGCGCCGGCAAATCCTCGATCCTGCGCGCGATCACCGGCTTGCGCAAAATCCGCAGCGGGCAAATCCATTTCGAGGGTCGGCGCATCGACGGCCTCGGGCCGGAGGCGATCGTCGGCCTCGGCATCGCCATGGTTCCGGAAGGCCGCCGCGTCTTCCCCTATATGTCGGTGCGCGACAACCTGCTGATGGGCGCCTTCTCGCGCAAGGATTCGGCGGGCGTTCGCGCCACGATGGACATGGTGCTGGCGCGCTTTCCGCGCTTGCAGGAACGCTATCGCCAGGCGGCCGGCACGATGAGCGGCGGCGAGCAGCAAATGCTGGTGATCGGCCGCGCGCTGATGGCGAGGCCCCGGCTGCTCCTGCTCGACGAGCCGTCGCTCGGCGTGGCGCCGAAAATCGTCCAGGACATCGCGCGATCGATCGTCTCGATCAATCGCGACGACAAGGTCAGCGTTCTGCTCGTCGAGCAGAATTCGCGCATGGCGCTGCGCGTCTCCCATCGCGCCTACGCTTTGACCACGGGGTCGGTGGCGCTTACCGGCGCCTCCGCCGATCTGGTCAAGGATGCGCGCGTGCAGCAGCTCTACCTTGGCGGCGATCTCTAGGGGCCCGGCTTTCCATGCGCATCCTCGTTGTCAATCCGAACACCACCGCCGCCATGACGCGCAAGATCGGCGCGGCGGCGCGGGCGGCGGCTTCGCCCGGCGTCGAGATCGTCGCGGTTAATCCGGATTCCGGACCGCCGAGCATCGAAGGCTATTACGACGAAGTCTTCTCGATCCCGGGCGTCATCGAAGAGATGCGCAAGGCCGGCGAGGTCGACGCGACGGTGATCGCTTGTTTCGACGATACCGGCCTCGACGCCGCGCGCTGCGTCAGCAAAGCGCCGGTCGTCGGCATTGGCGAGGCCGGCTATTTCATGGCGAGCCTGATCGCGGACCGGTTCGGCGTGGTGACGACCTTGCCGCGGTCGATCGCGCCGATCGAGAAGAACCTGACCAAATACGGCTTGGCGGGCCGATGCGCGCGCGTCCGCGCCTGCCAGGTCGCCGTCCTCGACCTCGAAGACGCGCGCTCCAATGCGCGCCGCCTCATCCTGGATGAGGCGCGCAAGGCGCTCGCCGAGGACGGAGCGGAGGCGATCGTGCTCGGATGCGCCGGGATGACCGAGCTCGCCCGCGACCTCGCCGAGGAGATCGGCGCGCCGGTGCTCGACGGCGTCGCCTGCGCTGTCGCGCTCGTCGAAGCCGCCGCCCGGATCGGGCTGCGCACGTCCAAGCTCAACACCTATGCCGCGCCGCTGCCGAAAGCCTATGCCGGGCTGCTGCGAAACTTCTCGCCGGACGGGCGCGTTGCTGGACCGCGATGAGGCCGGCGATCGTTCGATTTGGCGTCGAGGAGTAGTCCGTCCTGCGGGGTGGACGGACGGAGTCTTTGACGTTTCAATAAGAGTTGAGTCCGTAGCATGACGCTTGCATCGATTCGCGACTGAGGATCGATGAAGCCAGCAACCGGCGTCGCCATGAAGGCCTTGAAGGATAGTGCAAGTCCGCGGCCCAAGCCTCGCGGCCGCAATGAACCCGGGCCGGCGCCGCAAGCCGTGGAAAGGCGGCAGGTGGCGGCGCTGCCCTTTCGCAAGACCGCATCCGGCGAAATCGAAATCCTGCTGATCACATCGCGCGAGACCGGGCGGTTCATTATCCCGAAGGGCTGGCCGATGAAACGGCTGAGCGATTCCGACGCCGCCGCCCGCGAAGCTTATGAAGAGGCCGGGGTGGTCGGCAAGGTGAGGCGTAAGCCGATTGGCGAATATCGCTACTGGAAGCGCCTCGAGCGCAGCTTTGAATTGCTTGCCGTCGACGTCTACCCTCTGGAGGTCGAGACGCAGCGCGCCGAATGGCCGGAAAAGAACGCCCGGCGATCCGGCTGGCTGCCGCAGGAGGATGCGGCGACGCTGGTCGACGAACCCGGCCTCGTGACGCTGATCAGAAATTTCAAGATGTGACGAGCGTCACTCCGAGAGGAAGCTCGCATCGCCGGCCTGGACTGAGACTACGCCGGGAATTTCGCTGATCCGCGCTGCGAGCTTCGGAATAGACTTGGTGCCGCGAAGCTCGACGAGAAGCGCCACGATTCCTTTTCCGTCGCGGTCCGCTTCGCTCGCCGGCGCCTCCTCGAAGCTCGGGGCGTCGTCGTCCCATTGCATATCGTGGCCTTTCGCCTGCTGCCATCCCGATTGCTTTCGACGATGCGACGGGTCGCCCTCGACCTGGACGCGGCTGACCGCGAAATCGTGCTGGGTGCAGAT
>DATGLU010000300.1:0-3936 GCA_035294045.1 Roseiarcus sp.
CCCGGCTTATAACGCTAAAGCCAAGACGGAGTTCCGGGGGCGAGCAAAAATATTTTGCTTGTCCGCCCGTTTCTTTGGTGATGGATTTCGGCGCGAATGTTCAGGATGGCCAAATGACCATATCCAAAGAAATCGCGCCGCAACTTCCTTTTCTCCGGCGATTCGCGCGAGCCCTGAGCGGCTCGCAAGCCAGCGGCGACGCCTATGTCGTGGCGACGCTCGAAGCGCTGATCGAGGACCCGTCGTCCTTCCCCCGCAACATGCCGCCGCGCTCGGCTCTGTACCACATCTTCCTCAAGTTGTGGTCGTCCATGTCGACCAATATGCAGCCGTCGGCCCCGCAGGCGGAGCGCCGCGGGCCTGAGAAGAATCTTGGCATGCTGACGCCGCTTTCCCGCCAGGCCTTTCTCCTGCGCACCGTCGAAGGTTTTTCCCTTGGCGAAGTCGCGGAGATTTTGGACAAGGACGAGACCGAAGTGACCGCCCTGCTGGACACCGCCGCTCGGGAAATCACCGAGCACGTCGCGACCGACGTTCTGATCATCGAAGACGAACCGATCATCGCCCTCGATCTCGAGGCGATCGTCCAGGACCTCGGCCACCGGATCGTCGGCGTCGCCCGCACCCGCAAGGAGGCGGTCAATATGATCGGCGAGCACCGGCCGAGCCTGGTCCTCGCCGATATTCAGCTCGCCGACGGCAGTTCCGGGCTCGATGCGGTCAACGACATCCTGTTGTCGATCGATGCAGCGGTGATCTTCATCACCGCCTATCCCGAGCGCTTCCTCACTGGCGACCGGCCCGAGCCGGCCTTTCTCTTGACCAAGCCGTTCGAGCCGGAGGCGGTGAAGGCGGCGATCAGCCAAGCGCTCTTCTTCGATCGCAAGGCCGGCCGCAAGGCGGCCTGACCATTTAGCCCTTCGGCGCGCCGCCGCGCGGCGCGCCTTAGTAGGATCGGCGGGTTAAGCCGAGAACGCCCGAGATCGCGAAAGCGATCAGCGCGACGATGAAAACGATCTTGGCCGCGGCCATCGCGGTGCCGGCAATGCCGCCGAAGCCGAGAATGGCCGCGATGATCGCGATAATCAGGAAAGCGATAGCCCAACCGAACATCGTTCTCTCCTCAAGCTGCGGCGCTGCGCCGAACAACGGAATCCGGCGGGTATAACGCGCCCTCGCGGTGGAGGGTTCCTAGACGAGACGCCGGTCTGTGGCCGATCCGCTCTGGAACAGGGCGGGGGCGTTCGGCGTTGATGTCGAGGGGTTGCGGCGTCGAGCTTCACAACGTCCTCGGGAACCAGGCGTCCCTCGCAATCGGCCGCGTCGGGGTTGATGAAAATCCTTATTGTCACCAGCGAGTTCGCTGACTTCGCCAAGACCGGCGGCCTAGCCGATGTGTCGGCGGCGCTGCCGCGCGCGTTGCGCGACAAAGGCGTCGACGTTCGCGTGCTGCTGCCCGGGTATCAAAAGGTCATCGACGGGCTGCAGAATTTGCGCATCGTCGCGACCTTGCCGCCCTATGCCGGCTTGCCGCGCTGCCTGATCGGCGAGGGGCGAACCAGCGACGACCTCGCGATCTATGTCGTGATCGAGCCGGCGCTTTTTCAGCGCAATGGCGGCCTCTACGGCGCCGCCAATGGCGGCGGCGATTGGCCGGACAATGACATCAGATACGCCCGGCTGTCGCTTGCCGGCGCCGAGATCGGGGAAGGCAAGGCGGCGCTCAGCTGGAAGCCCGATCTCGTCCATGCGCATGATTGGCAGACCGGGCTGACGCCTGCTTATCTCAGATGGCGCGCCGTCAGCGTACCGTCCGTCTTCACCATTCATAACCTCGCCCATCAGGGCCTGTACCCGGCCGAGCGTTGCGCAACGCTCGGCGCGCCCGAAGCGGCTTTCTCGATCAACGGCGTCGAGTTCTACGGACGGCTCTCCTTCATGAAGGCTGGCATGTACTATGCCGATCATGTGACGACGGTTAGCCCCAATTATGCGCGCGAAATCACCGAGGAGGCGCATGGCGGCGGCCTGCATGGCTTGACCGCCGGGTTGGCGGCGCAGGGCCGGCTCACCGGCATCGTTAACGGCGTCGGCCCGGAATGGGATCCGGCCAACGATCCGGACATCGGCCAGCCTTTCGACAAGGAGAACATATCCGCCAAGGCCTGGATCAAGGATCGCGTCCGCACCGGCCTTTGCCTCGCGCATCGCGACGGGCCCCTCTTCGGCGTCGTCTCCCGGCTGGTTCACCAAAAAGGTCTCGATCTTGTCGCCGAGATCGCCGGCGACATCGTCCAGCGCGGCGGCCAGATCGCGATTCTCGGCGTCGGCGACCCGACGACCGAGGAGATGCTGCGCGGCGTCGTCAGGGCCCATCCCGATGATATCGCGATGCTCAACGGCTATAACGAGCCGATGGCGCGCCGCATCATGGCGGCAAGCGATTTCTACCTGATGCCGTCGCGATTCGAGCCTTGCGGGCTCTCGCAAATGCACGCCCAGCTTTATGGCGCCTTGCCGATCGTCCATGCGACGGGCGGCCTCGTCGACACGGTCGAGGATGGCGAGACCGGCTTCGTCTTCGGCCCGTTCGGCAGAGAAAGCTTCCTCGAAGCGACCGGGCGCGCATTTTCGACGTATGGCGCGCCCGATGAGCTTGATCGGATGCGCCGCGCGGCGATGAGCCTACGCTACGGTTATGACAACGTCGTCGGCGAATACATCAAAATCTACGCCCATCTCACCGGCAAGCCCTTGCTCCGCGTCGCCAATAACAGCGAGACGCCGCGGAGCAGCGGCGTTTCGGCGCTGCGGGTCGCGCGCGCGATGAACCTTCTTTGATCTTCCAAAAAGGAACGGCCGCGATGCGAACCGACGAGCAACGGGAATGACCGCCGCCCGGGACGCCGAGGGCGCCGTCGCGAAGGAGACTGGCGGCCTGCCGCGGCTGTCGCAGCTGTCGCAGCTTTGGCGCGCGCTTGGGCCGGGCCTCATCACCGGCGCTTCCGACGACGATCCGAGCGGGATTGCAACTTATGCGCAAACCGGCGCGCAATTCGCTTATGCGCCGACCTGGTCGCTCGTCTTCTCCTATCCACTGATGACCGCGATTCAAATCATCAGCGCGCGGCTCGGCCGCACCACGGGGCGCGGCGTCGCCGGCAATCTCTGCCGGCACTATCCTTCCTTTCTCGCCTATGGCGCCGTCGCGCTGCTGGCGATCGCCAACACGATCAATATCGGCGCGGATATTGGCGCGATGGCCGATTCGGTGCGGGTGATGATCGGCGGCCCGCAAGTTCTTTATGTTCTGCTCTTCGGCGCCGGCTGCGTCATCGCGGAAATCTATGTTCCGTACGATCGCTATGTACGTATCCTCAAATGGATCACCCTGTCGCTCTTCGCCTATGTCGCGACCTTGTTCTTCGCGAAAGTCGATTGGCCTGCTCTCTTGGGAAGCATGGTCATCCCGCATTTTTCCTTGAACGCCGACTACCTGACGGCGATCGTCGCGATCTTCGGCACCACGATCAGCCCCTATCTCTTCTTTTGGCAGGCCTCCGAGGAGGTCGACAATCTGCAAGCCTCGCCCCGGCGCCGACCGCTCAAGACGGCGCCGCGCCAGGCGGAGCGGGCGCGCCGCCGCATCAATTTCGACACGATGGCCGGCATGGCCTTTTCGAACATTATCGGCCTTTCGATCATGGCGACCGCGGCGGCGACGCTGCACGACAAGCATATCGGCGATCTCTCTTCTTCCGCGCAGGTGGCCGAGACATTGCGGCCGGTCGCCGGCGTCCTGGCGGAGTTCATCTTCGCGCTGGGCATTGTCGGCGCGGGGCTTCTCGCCGTGCCGGTGCTCGCCGGCTCGGCCGCCTATGCGGTCGGCGAGACGCTGCATCGGCCGACCGGTCTGAACCGCAAGCTGAACCAGGC
>DATGLU010000301.1:0-3161 GCA_035294045.1 Roseiarcus sp.
AGAACGGCGAGGCCTTTGGCGGTCGGCCAAAAAAACGCGCCTTCGGCGACTTCGATCGCAAGAAGCGGGGCGGAGGTGACGAAAGCGACGAGCGCCATCGCCGCGAAAAGGCCGATGCTCGAAACAGCCGGCCGCTGCCGCAGCAAAAGCGTATAGCCGGCATAGAAGATCACGGCGACGATCATCATCACGTCGCCGAGATTGAAATCGAGCGTGCGCAGCGTCGCCAAATCGCCGCGCGCGGCGATCACGACGACGCCCGCTGTGGTCACGAGGACGCCAAGGGCCTGCAGCAGCCGCAGGCGGGTTCCGAAGAAAATCCAGGCACCAATGATCACCAGGCCCGGAATCAGCCCCTGGAGGATCGACATGTTGACGGCGCTGGTCCGGTGGGCGGCGACATAGAAGAGCGCATTGAACGCGGTGAAGCCGAGCGCGCCGGCCAACGCGACATAGCGCCAGCGCGGCAAGATGACTTTCAGGTCCGTCTTCAAATTCGCGCGAGCGGCGATGAAAAGCGGAATGCAGGCGAGGCCCCAGCGCCAAAAAACGAGCGCCATCGGCGAAATCTGGCCGACCGCGAGGCGTCCGGCCACGGAATTGCCGCCCCACATCAAGGCGGTCAGGCCGAGGAGCAGCATCGGCGAATTCCAAAGAAGATCGAGGGGAGAAGGCCGCGCGCGGGTTTCGGCGTTTGTCATCGGGCGCAATCTCTCCTTAACGCGCGCCGCCGCTTTCGATCTCGGGGGCCATATCCGCTATCGGCTTACAGTCTGTCAGGCCGCAGAGGCAATGTCGCGACGGCGAAGCATGGCAGAGATGCGCACTCCGCGCTTCGGCCCTCGGGAAAAAACGGCCGGTCAAAAGCAAACGGCGCCGGAGAGATCCGGCGCCGTTCGGCTGACGAGGATGGCTGGCGGGTCAGTATTTGGTCACGATCGGCGGCGGCGGCGCGTAGGTCGGCACGTCGTTGATCATCCAGCGCAGGCCGAGGCGGAAGTCCGACGAAGCCAGGCGATCCGTCGAGATGAAGTGAGAGGAGCCGCCGCACGAGCCGGCGCTGAAGCCGCCGCCGGCGGCCGTGCCGTTGAAGCAGTGCGACGCGCCGGTCTTGGCCGTGCCATAGCTGAGATAGCGGTAGCCGAGTTCGAGCTTCAGATTCTGCGTCACGTCGAAATCGAGACCGGCCATCAACGCCCAAGCGAAATTGTTGGTCGTGCCGTTGTCGAAGAAGCCGCCGGTCGGCGAGCCGGTCGCGCCGGGGCCGATATAGGCGAAGCCCGTATCGGTGACGCCGTCGAGATGGTTCTGCGCCCAGCCAATGCCGGCGCCGACGAACGGCGTTACGCCGTACCACGTTCCGAGATCGACATAGCCGTTGGCCATGAGGATGTAGGAGGAGAGCGACCCGCGGTAGAAATCGGCGAACTGGGTCGAGGTCGACGGAATGCCGACCTGCTCGAGCGCCTGGAAGTGCGACCCGCCGCGATATTCGCCGGTCACGTCGAAGCGCAGCCAGCTATTGAACTGATAGCCGACGCCGATATCGAAGATCCCGGAAGCCGAAATCGTCGGATTGTAGAAGCTGTTGAACGCGTCGGCCGGCAAGCCGACGAGCGGGTTGGGCGTATCGGTGAGCGTCGGCGTCGTCATGTTCAGCGCCATGCCGACATCGCCGCGCAAGTACCAACCGGAAAATTCCATCGGCGGCGCGGCGGGCTCGACCGGCGGCGCCGGCGGCAGGAGATCGGCGGCTTTGGCGACGCTGGTCGCAGCAAGCGCGACGCCGCCGGCAATCAAAAGGGCTTTCAAGCTGCCCATGACAACTTCCCTCATTCAACGCGCATTCGCGATGCGCTCGATGAGGCAAGCTCTCATGAAGTGTTTAACAGCGACTTAACCCTAATAATTGACCTTAACGGCGCGTTTCAATCCATGCGCCGCGCGTCGCTGCGGCGGATCGGAATGCGCGAGATTCAACGTGCGACGCGCCATATTGCGGCGGAACGACCATTCTGGCTCTCTCGACCCAAATGGCCTCGGCCGATGTGGCGTCTTGTCGCGCCACTGTTCCGTTATTGCGGGGAGCGTAGCGACGACGCAATCTATTCCGTCCGTCGTCGCCCAGTGATTGGATTGCTTCGCTCGCAATGACAGTGAGGCAAGCGCGGGCTGATGCTGGTTGCGGGACTTCGCCATAGAGCGTCTGCAGCGCGCAAAAGCGGCGACAGGGTGACCGACCTGCCGATGCATGGCGGCCGCAAGGAGCTCGGAACCGGCCTCGTCAACGCGATTAAAAAGCAATTGGGATTGAAGTGATGACCCTCAAATACCGCCTGCGGCTCGAAAAGGACGACAACGACACGATCCTGGTCACCAGCCCGGATCTTCCGCTCGTCACCTATGGCGAGGACGAGGCCTCGGCGCTCCGCCACGCCGCCGAGGCGGCCGAGGCGCTCCTTGCCAGCATGATCGACCACCGCGAGGCCATTCCCATGCCGGCGATTGCTGACGACGAGAAAGGCCCGCTGCTCCGCCTGTCGCTGCAAACGACGCTGAAGGTCGCGCAACTATATACTTGACTTAGCCTAACCGGTTCCGTAGCTTGCGGCATGGTTCCGGCCAGCCGCGCATCGGATGTGAAGGCTGTCGACGCTTTCTTGGAAGAGGTGGGGAAGACACTCCAAGGCGCGCCGCCGCCATGGATTCCGGGCCGCGACGGCATCGAGCTTATGGCCATCTGGAACATCGAAGACAGCCTGGGAATTGTTCGGGCGCACCTGAGGTTTAGAGTTGATCCTCAGAACCGCAGTTACCCGAGCGTTTCGCTGATTTTTCGGAACAATTCAGCGTGGCGCATTGATCTTGAGGCATCGACCGTCTGCAAGCCCAATCCGTTGTGGGCGCAGGCGGTTGGAGCCCCGAGCACGGTCTGCGGATCGCACTGCCATAGTTGGCCAGACAACCGCGACCACATCTTAGGTCAGGAATTGTGGGAGCTGCCATGCCGCAGCCCTTTGCCGCCGCAAGTCAGGCGTCTTCCCCAGGCGGTGCTGTGGCTGGCCGAGAGAGTTAACCTGACCTTGAGTCCTGATCAGCGAGATTTTGATGTACCGCCCCAGGCGAGTTTGTTGTAGGATTGCGTCATGAGCGAGCCGGAT
>DATGLU010000302.1:0-4769 GCA_035294045.1 Roseiarcus sp.
CGCAAGGTCGTCACCGTCCGCGAGGGCGTCGGCAAGGACGAGGCGCGGCGGCTGCTCCATCAACACCGGATCGAAAAACTGGTCGTGATCGACGAGGACGAGCGCTGCGTCGGCCTCATCACGGTCAAGGATATCGAGAAGGCGACGCTCCATCCGAGCGCCGCCAAGGACGGGGAAGGGCGGTTGCGCGTCGCCGCCGCAACCACGGTCGGCGATAAAGGCTATAAGCGCGCCGAGCTGCTGATCGCGGACGGCGTCGACTGCCTCGTCGTCGACACGGCGCATGGCCATTCCGAGCATGTGCTGGCGCAGGTACGGCGGGTCAAGCGAGCGACCAACAAAGTGGCGATTATCGCCGGCAATGTCGCAACCCGAGACGGCGCCCAGGCTTTGATCGATTCCGGCGCCGACGCGATCAAGGTCGGCATCGGCCCCGGCTCGATCTGCACGACCCGCATCGTCGCCGGCGTCGGCGTGCCGCAGCTCAGCGCGATCATGGAGGCGGCCGCCGCGGCGCGCCGCGCCGACGTGCCGGTGATCGGCGACGGCGGCATCAAATATTCCGGCGACCTCGCCAAGGCGATCGCCGGCGGCGCCGATTGCGCGATGATCGGGTCGCTGCTGGCAGGCACCGACGAGAGTCCAGGCGAGGTTTTCCTCTATCAAGGCCGTTCGTACAAATCCTATCGCGGCATGGGCTCGCTCGGCGCGATGGCGCGCGGCTCGGCTGACCGCTATTTCCAGCAGGACATCAAGGATCAGATGAAGCTCGTGCCGGAAGGCGTTGAAGGGCAAGTGCCGCATCGTGGGCCGGCCGGCGCCATCCTTCACCAATTGGTCGGCGGCTTGCGCGCGGCGATGGGCTATGTCGGCGCGCGCGACATCGCCGAGTTCCAGGCCAAGGCGCAATTCATGCGCATCTCTTCGGCCGGCTTGCGCGAGAGCCATGTCCACGACGTCGCGATCACCCGCGAGAGTCCGAACTACCCGAGCCGGCTCTAAAATCGGTCCTTCGCCGCTTCGGAGGTCTGAAACTCGGTTCGCACGCCGCCGTATCAGCGTTGGAACGATTTCGTTCGAGGGGAGGGGCATATGGCTCGTCTTGGCGAACACGCGGTCGTTATCGGCGCGAGCATGGGCGGTCTCTTGGCGGCCCGCGCCTTGGCGGATTGCTACGACCGGGTCACGATTATCGAGCGCGACGCGTTGCCCGAACTTCGCGAGCCGCGCAAAGGCGTGCCGCAAGGCCGCCACGCGCACGGTTTGCTCGCCCGCGGACGCGAGGTTCTCGATCAATTGTTTCCGGGATTCAGCGACGAGCTTGTCGCCGAAGGCGCTCTGCATGGCGACGTCGTCGACGACGTGCTTTGGTACAATCACGGCTGCTATTTGAGCAATGCGCCGAGCGGCCTCATGGGCTTGCTGGCGAGCCGGCCGATGATTGAGGACCGCGTCCGGCGCAAGTTGCGCTTCCGTCGCTCGATGTTACGGTCTGCCGCCCGAGTCGCCCGGGGGCGAGTATGGGCGTCTCTCAATGGGGAACGGAGGAAGCAGATGACCAAAATTGTTCTCGGCGCGCTTTTGGCGGTTGCGGTTGCGACGTCGGCGAATGCCGGATTCTCTGTTTCGCCGCTCACAACCGCTCCCGGCGTGACGCGCGTCGCCGAAGGCTGCGGCCCGGGCATGTGGCGCGGTCCGCATGGCCGCTGCCATCCGATGTTTAACGGCCGAGCTTGCCCGCGCGGTTATCACCTGGGCCCGAATCATCGCCGCTGCTGGCCCAACTGAGCCGCCGGCAAGCGATTTGGCCCAGGAAAGCGAGGCGTCATGTCTCGCTTTTTTCATTTGGCGCACCTTTAACGAGCCTTGAGCGGCCGCCGTCCGAGTTGCACTGCGGCGCTTTGTTGATACTGTTCCCGGGTCAGGTCTCAGGGGTCGCTTGCGAACACGCAAATGGAGAAATGATCATGACGATGAAGTTCATTCTGGGGGCGGCGTTTGCGTTCGGTCTGGCCACATCCGCCGACGCGGCGTTGCTGGCGCCGCCGGTGACGAGCAACAGCGACAGCGCCATCGTGAAGGTCTATGGCGGCTGCGGTCCCTATGGCCACCGCGGGCCTTATGGCGGCTGTCGGCCCGGCGGCCAATGGGGCGGCTATCGGTGGGGCCGTCCATGCCCTCCCGGTTTCCATCTCGGGCGCTACGGCCATCGCTGCTGGCCGAACTGAGCGGAATTTTACTTTCGCCAAGAAGAGCGAGGCGAATCGTCTCGCTCTTTTTTTCGAACAGCGCAGCGCCGATTTGCGCCGCGCCGGCCGATCGGTCTAAACGACTAGTAGGTTCTGCCGGTCTCAAGCTGGGTTTTGGCGTCGAGCGGTTTCTTGGCCGGCGCGACGATCGCGGCGCTGGGCGGCGGAGGCGGCGGAGCGCAGGCGGCGAGCGACAAAGCCAGCGCGACCAGCGCGAGAGAACGAACGGTCCGAATCATGACGTCTCCGATGGATGGGGCCGCGAAGCGGCGGAAGGCGCGCGCTTGCGCATTTGGCTTAGACCAAGCCGTGGCGGCGGCGGTCAAGGCTTTATGACGCCCTGCGCACGTATTTCTGCGGCGATCGACATTCTCGCCACGATCGAAGAACAGCGCCGGCCAGCCGCCGAGGCGATCAAGGAATGGGGTTTCGCCCATCGCTTCGCCGGGTCGAAGGATCGCTCGGCGATCGCCGGCCTGGTCTATGACGCCTTGCGGCGAAAGGCCTCCTCCGCTTGGCTCATGAGCGATGCCGGGCCGCGCGCGACAATGATCGGCGCGCTCAAGCAGGCGCGGGCGATGAGCGTCGAGGCGATCGGCGCGCTATTCACCGGCGAAAATCATGCGCCGGCGCCGATTTCGTCGGCCGAACGCCACCGTTTGGAGGCGGCAAGCCTGGACGACGCGCCCGATCATATCCGCGGCGATTTTCCCGAATGGCTCGCGCCGGCTTTCGCCGAGAGCTTCGGCGCGAAAGCGGCGGCGGAAGGCGAGGCGCTGGCGCGGCGCGCGCCGGTCGATCTGCGGGTCAATACGCTCAAAGGCGAGCGCGCCAAGGCGACGAGCGCGCTGGCCCATTTGGCGCCGCGCGAAACGCCGTTCTCGCCGATCGGCCTGCGCATCGAGATCGGCGCCGACGGCCGCGGCCCGGCGCTCGCCGCCGAGCCGGCTTACGTCAAGGGCCTCGTCGAAATCCAGGACGAGGGCTCGCAGCTCGCCGCCCTGCTGTCGGCGGCGGCGCCCGGTCAGCAAGTCCTCGACCTCTGCGCCGGCGGCGGCGGCAAGAGCCTGGCGCTCGCCGCGATGATGAAGAACCAGGGCCAGATCTATTCGACCGATTCGGACGGCCGGCGGCTGATGCCGATCTATGATCGGCTCGAACGGGCAGGGGCGCGCAATGTCCAGGTCCGCGCCCCGAAGGGCGGCAGGGACATTCTCGGCGATCTCGTCGGCCGGTGCGATCTGGTCTTCGTCGACGCGCCGTGCACCGGCTCGGGCGCCTGGCGGCGCAATCCCGACGCGAAATGGCGGATGCGGCCCGGCGCGCTCGCGCAACGGATCAAGGAGCAACAGGAAACGCTTGAGCAGGCGGCGCAATATGTAAAAAACGGAGGACGGCTGGTTTATGTAACCTGCTCGCTGCTCAAGGCGGAGAACGAAGACCGGATCGCCGAGTTCTTGAGCCGCCGCGACGATTTTCTCCCTGTCGAGGCCGGCCACCTTGCCCGCGCTGCGGGCCTGCCGGCGCTCGCCGCCTATGGCTCGAAGCTCGGGGCTGGTCTTCGCCTCAGCCCACTCGAAACCGGCACGGACGGATTTTATATTGCGGCTCTGGCCCGCTTGTGACCGGGGCGCTATCGAAGAGGCGCAAAAGCTTGGGCGGGCCGCGGCCCCGGAGCAAAAGATGACGGTCGTTCTCGACCTTTTAAACGATGATCCGCGCCGCCGCTCGGCCGAACGCCATCCGGAAAAAGCGCATCGTCCCGATCAGCCGATCGAGCGCAAGCCGCCCTGGATTCGGGTGAAGGCGCCCGGCTCGCGGCAATTTGCCGAGACCAGCCGCATCGTTCGCGCCAACAAGCTGGTGACGGTCTGCGAAGAAGCGGCTTGTCCGAATATCGGCGAATGCTGGGACAAGAAGCACGCGACCTTCATGATCATGGGCGATGTGTGCACGCGCGCCTGCGCCTTCTGCAACGTCCGCACCGGCCTTCCCGACGCGCTCGAAGCGGGCGAGCCGGAGCGGGTCGCCGAGGCGGTCGCCAAGCTCGGCCTCGCCCATGTCGTCATCACGTCGGTCGACCGCGACGATCTGGCCGATGGCGGCGCCGAGCATTTCGCCCGAACGATCCGCGCCATTCGGGCGGCGGCGCCGGCGACCACAATCGAGGTTCTGACGCCGGATTTCCTGCGCAAGGACGGCGCTTTGGACGTCGTGGTCGGCGCGCGGCCGGACGTGTTCAACCACAATCTCGAAACTGTGCCGTCGAAATATCTGACGGTGCGGCCGGGCGCGCGCTATTTCCACTCGCTGAGGCTGCTTCAGCGCGTCAAAGAGCTCGATCCTTTGATGTTCACGAAATCCGGCATTATGGTCGGACTCGGCGAAGAGCGTCACGAAGTCCTGCAGCTCATGGACGATTTGCGCTCCGCCGATGTCGATTTCCTCACGATCGGCCAATATTTGCAGCCCAGCCGCAAGCATCACCGGGTCGTGCGCTTCGTGACGCCGGACGAATTC
>DATGLU010000303.1:0-2605 GCA_035294045.1 Roseiarcus sp.
GCCGAGGCCTTGCACTTGGCCGAGATTCAAGAGATCGGCGCCGATCAGCGTGCCCATGCTGCCGCCAATATAGGCCAGGGGCGCGGCGCGGCTCCAGGAAAGGATAAGGGCGGTGATCGCGGTGGCGATGGCGGGTACGAATGTCGGCAGGGCGATGCCGAGGCCGGGCACCGGCTGAGCCAGCCAATGCGTGACGGCGGCGACGCAGACGATGGCGATCAGCCCACGTAGCCAGAGGCGGTGCTTGACCCAGAGATAGAGCGAGACGAGGCCCGGAATCACCGCGCCGCCGACATTCACGGCGATGATCGTTCCCGGCCAGTCCACCGCCCGCGGCACGATATAGCCGACGCCGAAGAAATAGACGACTTCGCCGGTCACTTCGCGCCGCCCCGGCAATTCGACGATCGGAATATTGAAATAGCTGCCGACCAGGGACGCGACGAGCACGAGCATCGCCGCGCCCGAGCTGAGGCCGATGCTCAGATAGGCGTAGCGCAGCGCGCTCAGCTCCATGAAGATGATGAGGAAGAGCAGCACGCCGACCAGGGCCGAGAAAAACGGCAGGTCGAGCGGCAGATAGTGCAGATGGCTCATGAGGCGGCGCTGGCGGCGGCTTTTAAGCGATAACGCGCCGGCCGGCCGCAAAGTTGCGGCGGCGCCCCGCGCGCCGCTTCAAGCAGCGCCGGGCGGATGAAACGGCTCGGCGACGCCGCTTACCCGCCGAAAATATCGTTCGTCTGCGCGGTGACGCGCACGAAGGTCGTGCGCTTCGGCACCTCTTTGAGGTGCGTCGCGCCGATATAGGTCATCATCGAGCGCACCCCGCCGAGAATTTCCCCCATCGTATTTTCGACGGCGCCGCGATAAGGCGTCTCCACCGTCTTGCCTTCGGAGGCGCGGTAGCGGGCGACGCCGCCGGCATATTTCTTCATCGCCGTCTCGGAGGACATGCCGTAAAAAATCATGCCCACCGGAACCTTTTCGCCGTTGCGCTGCTCGTAGCGAATCTCGCCGTCGCACTCGTCATGGCCGGCCAGCATGCCGCCGAGCATCACGAAGTCCGCGCCGGCGCCATAGGCCTTGGCGATGTCGCCGGGAACGGTGCAGCCGCCATCGGCGCAAACCTGGCCTTTGAGCCCGTGCGCGGCGTCGGCGCATTCGATGATCGCCGAAAGCTGCGGATAGCCGACGCCGGTCACTTTGCGCGTCGTGCAGACCGAGCCCGGCCCGATGCCGATCTTGACGATATCGGCCCCGGCGAGGACCAGCGCCTCGGTCATGTCGCCCGTGACGACGTTGCCGGCCATGATGACGGCGTCGGGATTGTCGTCGCGGGCGCGCTTCACCGTATCGAGGAATTTCTCTGAATAGCCATTGGCGACGTCGAGGCAGAGATGCTTGATCGCCGCGCTCCGTTTTACCTTGGCGAGTTTGGCGAAATCGGCCTCGGTCGTGCCGATCGAATAGAAGGCGTGCGCGCCGTCGCCGCTGGCGAAGAACTCGGCCAGCATCTTTTCGGGATAGTGCTTATGCAGCGCGGTCATCGCGCCGAACCGGCCAAGCGCGCGCGCCATGGCGATCGTGCCGGTCACGTCCATATTGGCGGCGATCAGCGGAAAGCCGGTCCATTCGCCGCCCGTATGCAGGAAGCGGAAGCTGCGATGGACGTCGACATCGTTGCGGGAATTGAGGGTCGAGCGCTTCGGACGGATCAGCACGTCCTTGAAGTCGAGCTTGATGTCGCTTTCGATACGCATGGGGGCTTCCGAAAGAGGGCCTGAGGCGCGGCGAGCGGCCTCATATCTGTCCGATGCTTATCACGTTCAAGGGCCCGCGGCCCATCCTTTCCGGAAGGATGGCCGCGGGCCCTTTTTTGTCGCCAGCACGCGATCGTGCTGATAATCGAATCCGAGGGGCCGCCCGGGGCGCGGTCCATCGAATAGAGTTTAGGAGCTAGCATGCGACTGAAAGGAAAGGGCGCGGTCGTCACCGGCGGCGCGCAAGGGTTTGGCCTCGGCATTGCCGAAACCTTCGCCCGGGAAGGCGCCAAGGTCGCGGTGCTCGATTATAATGGCGAGGCGGCGAAGGCGGCGGCGGTCAAGATCGGCGGCGCAGCGATCGCTCTTTCCTGCGACGTCTCGAAGAAGGACCAGGTTGACGCCGCCGCCAAGGCGGCGATCGGCGCGTTCGGCCGCATCGACATCATCGTCAACAATGCCGGCACCACCTATCGCAATCGGCCGATGCTCGAAGTCGACGAAGCGGAGTTCGACCGCGTCATGGCGGTCAACGTGAAATCGATCTTCCTGATGGCGCATGCTTTCGTGCCGCATATGCGCGAGAAAGGCGGCGGCGCGATCATCAATATCGGCTCGACCGCGGGCCTCAGGCCGCGGCCCGGCCTGACATGGTACAACACGACCAAGGGGGCGGTTCACCTGATGACCAAGTCCATGGCCGTGGAGCTGGCGCCGGACAAGATCAGGGTCTGCGCCTTGGCCCCTGTCGCCGGCGAGACGCCGCTTCTGTCGAGCTTTCTCGGCGAGGACACGCCCGAGCGGCGCGCCGCCTTCCGCGCCACCGTGCCGCTCGGCCGCTTCTC
>DATGLU010000304.1:0-2363 GCA_035294045.1 Roseiarcus sp.
ATGCTCAACGCCTTCACGGCGTGGACCGGCGGCCGGCCGCGCCGTTCATAGATTTTGTCCACATTGTTGAGCGAGAGGGCGATCTCAGGCATGGATTTCAAGCCGATTGCGGCGCGATGCGGCGGCCGCTCGCATCGTCGAAAAGAAGAATGGCGTTGGCGTCAAAGCGCGCATAGGCCGGGCCATGGCGGCGCGGGGCTTCGTCGGCGCTTGGCTCTGAAGCGAGGAGTTCGCGGCCATCGGCCGTGCGCAGCAGCAACAAGGTCTTCTCGTTGAGCGGCGTCGCAGCGACCAAATCGACGTCGAAGCTTTCCGGCGATGGAGAGGTTTCGATGAGAATCGATTCCGGCCGCAGCCCCAGCATGCAATGTTTGCCGACGGCGTGGGCGTAGCTCGCCGGCAGCGAGAGCGAAGCCCCGCCAATGCCGATCTTCGGACCTGACGGCGAGGCGAGCGGCTCGACAGGGATCAGGTTGATCGCCGGATCGCCGAACAGCCGCGCCACGCCGAGATTTGCCGGCTCGCGGTAGATCTCCGCCGGCTTGGCCACTTGCGCCAGGCCTCCATCGAGCAGCACGGCGATCCGGTCGCCAAGCGCCATCGCTTCCTTATAATCCTGGGTCACATAGAGAACGGTGGAGCCGGACGAACGGAGCAAAGCGGGTAATTCCAGGCGCATCTCGTAGCGCAGCTTCGCATCGACATTGCGCAAGGGATCGTCCAGCAGCAGGATTTTCGGATCGGCGACCAGAGCGCGGGCGAGCGCCGTGCGCTGTTTCTGACCGTTGGAGAGTTCTCGCGGCGCATGGCCGAGGACATGATCGATTTTCAGAAGGCTGGCGACTTTGCCGACCTTGGCGCGAATTGCCTCCGGAGCGGCGCGCCGAGCCGTCAAGGGGCTCGCGACATTGTCGAAAGCGGAGAGATGCGGAAATAGCGCGAAGTTCTGAAAGGCCATGCCGACGCCGCGCGCCTCCGGCGCCGTATCGGTCACGTCCCGTCCTTCGAGGAGAATGGCGCCGTCGTCGACCGGTTCAACGCCGGCGATCAGCCGCAGGAGCACGGTCTTGCCGGCGCCCGAGGGGCCGAAGACGCAGATGATCTCGCCTTCGTCAGCGGCCAGGGACACGTCGTCGAGCACCTTGCCGGTCTTGAAGGCCTTGCTGACGGAGCGCAGTTCGAGAGACGCCATGGCCTAGCCCTTCACCGCGCCGAGCGACAAGCCTTCGACCAGATAGCGCTGCGCATAGAGCGCGAGGGCCAGAGTCGGCGTCACCGAAAGCACGATCGCCGCGGCGATCTGGCCGTATTGAATGCCGGACGCGGTAACGAAGGCGAGCGCGCCGACCGTCACCGGCTGCTTGTCGGCCGAAGCGAGGATCAGCGCGAAGACGAAATTGTTCCAGCAGAAAATGAACGCGAGCAGGCCAGCCGCCGCGATGCCAGGGCGGGCCAAAGGAACCGCGATCCGCGTGAAGGTCCGCCACCAGGAATGGCCCGCGACGCGATAGGCGTGCTCGATATCGGGCGAGATGTCCTCGAAATAGCCGCGGACGATCCAAAGGATGAGCGGCAAAGCGATGAGCTGGTAGACCCAAACCAAGCCGGCATAGGTGTCGGTCAACCCGAGGTCCTGGAAATAGAGCGACAGCGGCAGGAGCACGAGCAAGGGCGGCGCGAAACGGAAGGACAGAAGCGTGAACGCGATGTCCTCCCCCAGCCGGAATTTGAACCGGGCGAAGGCGTAAGCCGCCGGAACGCCAAGGACCAGCGCGATGACGACCGATACGGTCGACAGAAGAACGCTGTTCCAGAGATTCTTCATGAAGGCGATGTCGAGCGTCCCGGCCGCCGTCGTCAGCTTTCCGGTGATCAGCGCGGCGTAATTGGAGAGCGTCGGCGTGAAGAACAGGCTCGGCGGGATGCGCAGGATCTCCTCGTTCGTCTGGAACGACATCAGCAGGATCCAGAAGATCGGGAACAGGAAAAAGATCACGATCAGCGCCAGCAGCGCGCCGCGGAGGGCTTTTTCGGCGAGCGACGTGTGCTCCATATGCGCCTCCCTACGCCAAGCCGCGCGCGCGCTCGCGCAATTTCAGCCATTGCTTGATGAAGACATTGGAGAGCGCATAGGTGATCGCCCACAAAATGATCAGCAAGGCCGCGGATTTTCCGACATTGGTGTATTGATAGAATTCAAGGTAGCTGCGCACCTGAAATACGAGAAGCGTATCGCCAGGGCCGCCCTGGGTCATCGGATAGATGATGTCGAATTGCTGGATCGAATCGAGCAGTCGGAATAAGGCCGCGGTGACTATGTACGGCATGAGCATCGGTAGGGTGATGCGGAAGAAGACGAAGCG
>DATGLU010000305.1:0-3947 GCA_035294045.1 Roseiarcus sp.
CGGAAAATATGCACATAGACGGCGAGGAAGAACATCGAGGCGCCGTTTGAGTGCAGGTAGCGCAGCAGCCAGCCATAATTCACGTCGCGCATGATGTGCTCGACCGAGTCGAAGGCGAGCGAAGATTGCGGCGTGTAATGCATGGCGAGAATCACGCCGGTGACGATCTGCGCCGCCAGCATGAAGGAGAGGATCGCGCCGAACGTCCAAAGATAGTTGAGATTGCGCGGCGTCGGATAGGCGATGAAGGACGAATGGACGAGCCCGCCGATCGGCAGCCGGCTCTCGAACCATTTGCCCAGCGCGCTCTTGGGGACGTAGGTCGAAGTTCCGCTCATGGCTTTAATTCTCTAGGGCGATGCGTGAGGGTTCAAAGGCGCGGCTTTCGACAAACGTCTAGCCGATTCGCACTTTCGTATTGGACAGGAACGCATATTCCGGAACTTCCAGATTGAGCGGCGCGGGCCCCTGGCGGATGCGGCCGGACGTGTCATAGACCGAGCCATGGCACGGGCAGAGCCAGCCGTCATATTTGCCCTCGTGGCCAAGGGGGATGCAGCCGAGATGGGTGCACACGCCGACGACGATCAGCCATTCAGGCTTCTTGACGCGCTGGGCGTCGCTCTGCGGATCGCGCAGCTCGCTGAGCGGCGTATTGGCCGCCTCTTCGATTTCCTTCTTATTGCGGTGGCGCACGAAAACCGGCTTGCCGCGCCATTTGACGGTGACGATCTGGCCTTCGGGAATCGCGGCGAGATCGATTTCCGTCGACGACAAAGCCAGCGTCGACGAGTCGGGATTCATCTGATCGATCAGCGGCCAGGCCGTGGCGCCGACCGCGACCGCCGCCGCGGCGCCGGTGGCGATGAACAGAAAGTCCCTGCGGGATTGATCGACCGTGGCCTCGCCAGACAAATGAACCCCCAATCTCTTCTCTTCGCGCCTCGGCCATTCAAGCCAAAGCGCGGCGCGAACCGAGCCAAGCTCGCTCTTGACCCCTTGAGGCGCGCGAATCGCGCCCGAACGACCTTCCACTTCAACGCCGCAAGCAATGCGCGCTCAGCGCCCGGCCGTTTCGGGGCTATTTCGCACCCTTCTTTCCATCTGTCTATAGGCCGCGCCGGAGGCTGGGGCGCGGCTTGTCGTCACGCTGCGCGGCGCTTTTTCGCGTCGGCGCCGGGCGCCGAGGATTCCGGCTTTCCCTTTCTCCGACTTGGCTTTACAGGCGGGGCGATGAGCCCCCAAGGCGCGCGCCTGACGCTGGCGCTTTACCAGCCCGACATCGCCCAGAACGCTGGCGCGATGCTGCGCACTTGCGCCTGTTTCGGCGCGGCGGCGGCGATCATCGGGCCGACCGGCTTTCCGAGCTCGGACCGCCATTTCCGTCGCGCCGGCATGGATTACCTTGATCATGTGACGGTCGAGCGGCACGATTCCTGGCGCGCTTTCGAAGACTGGCGGCGCAAGGAGGGCCTGCGCCTGGTTCTGCTGACGACCAAGGGCGCGATCGCGCATTGGGACTTTTCCTTCGCAGCCGGCGACATCATCCTGGTCGGGCGCGAATCGGCCGGCGCGCCGGCCGAGGTCCATGACGCGGCGGACGCGCGGCTGCGCATTCCGATTCGGCCGGCGATGCGCTCGCTCAATGTCAGCGTCGCCGCCGGCATCGCGCTGAGCGAAGCGTTTCGCCAGATCGGCCGGCGCGGCGAGGAGGCGCCGCGATGAGCGCCGGTTTGGAGCCGCGTCAGCGCGCCGCCGCCGAATGGTTCGAAGCGCTGCAGCAGCGCCTCGTCGCGGCTTTCGAAGCACTGGAGGCCGAAGCGCCGAGCCAAGGCGACGTGGCGGCGGGGCGATTCGAGATCAAGCCATGGTCGCGCGCCGACCATTCCGGCGCGCCGGGCGGCGGCGGCCGCATGGCCATGCTGCGCGGCCGGCTGTTCGAAAAGGCGGGCGTCCACTCGTCGGTCGTGTTCGGGGCGTTCGCGCCGGAATTCGCGGCGCAGATCAAAGGGGCCGAAAAGGACCCGCGCTTCTGGGCCGCCGGCCTGTCGCTGATCGCCCATCCGTGGAGCCCGGAAATTCCAACGGTCCATATGAATACGCGCTTCGTCGCCACGACGCGGCAATGGTTTGGCGGCGGCGCCGATCTGACGCCGATGCTCGATCGCCGCCGCAGCCAGGACGATCCCGACGCGCGTCGGTTTCACGGAGCGATGGCCGCTTTGTGCAACCGTCACGCCGCCATCGCGCCCCACGAGCGGTTCAAGGCCTGGTGCGACGATTATTTCTTTCTCAAGCATCGCGGCGAGCCGCGCGGGATTGGCGGCATTTTCTACGACGACCTCGTCTGCGCCGACGATCAGGCCTTCGAGGCGACATTCGCCTTCACCCGCGATCTCGGCGAGACCTTTCTCGATCTCTATCCGCGGATCGTGCGCGCCAATCTCGGCAAGGCCTGGGGCGCCGCGGATCGCGACGAGCAGCTCGTTCGCCGCGGCCGCTATGTCGAATTCAACCTCCTCTATGATCGCGGCACGATTTTCGGCCTCAAGACCGGCGGCAATGTCGATTCAATCCTGTCCTCCCTGCCGCCGACGGTGCGCTGGCCGTGACGAGCGTTCGTATGAGCGCGCGACGACGTACGCCCCGGCTTACCCTCATCCGGCGCTTCGCGCCACCTTCTCCCGCAAGCGGGAGAAGGGGAATATGGCAGCGGTCGGCGACCGCCGCTACAGATACAGCGCGGCGGCTGATGAAGGCCGCGGCGCGCCCCCTCTCCCGCTTGCGGGAGAGGGCTGGGGTGAGGGTAAGCCGCGATGCCGACAACTTGCGCTGAAAGCGGCTTCGCCGAGGATACTTCCGATGGCCGTTGCGGTAATATAACCGTCGTTCAGCGCCTGGGGACGCCAAGGTTGAGCGAGAGAACGCATATCCTAATCGCCGACGATCATCCGCTGATCCTCGGCGCTTTGCGTCATGCTTTGATCGGCGCGATCGAGGGCGCCGAGATTCACGAGGCTCGGGATCTCGAAACGTTGTCGGCGGCGCTGGAGGCGACGCCGGACATGGACCTCGTCCTGCTCGATCTGGCTATGCCGGGCGTGCGCGGCTTTTCCGGCCTCGTCTATCTGCGCGCCCAGCATGCCGGCGTGCCGGTGGTCGTCGTGTCGGCCAATCGCGATCCCGCGGTGATGCGCGCCTGCATCGAGCTCGGCGCGGCCGGCTATATCCCGAAATCGCTCGACCTCGAGACGATGCGCGCCGCGGTCCGCGCGGTTCTCGAAGGCGGCCGCTGGATCCCGCCCGAGCTCGATCTCGCCGCGCCCGGCGATCAGAATTCGAGCCTCGCCTTGCGCCGGCTTTCCTCGCTCACCCCGCAGCAGGTGCGCGTCCTGATGATGCTGTCCGAGGGCCTGCTCAACAAGCAGATCGCCTACGAGCTGTCGGTCTCGGAAGCGACGGTGAAGGCGCATGTCTCGGCGATCCTGCAAAAGCTCGGCGTCGAAAGCCGCACCCAAGCGGTGATCGCGGCCGCGAATATCGAGAAAGGCCTCTGGCCCGCCAAGCCGGAGTGAGGCTTAGGGGCGAAGGCGGCGCGAATCGCCGGACGAGGGGCAGCGCAGAACTGGAAAGGTACGCACGTTATTCCTCCCCCGTCGAAGACGGGGGAGGGGGATCGCGCGTCAGCGCGGTGGAGGGGGCTACGGCGTTTCAGGATAATTCTCAACCGCCGCAGGCCCCTCCACCATGCTTTCGCATGGTCCCCCTCCCCCGTTTCGCTTCGCTGCACGGGGGAGGATTTGGCGCGTTTCCGGCTTGCGCGGGAATGATCCCGCGCTAGTCTCCTTTCCCGGGCCGGCGCAAAGCCGGCCCGTTTCGGGCAGGGAACGCCGCATGATCCTCACGATCGAGACAAAGCCCTTCGACGATCAGAAGCCGGGCACGTC
>DATGLU010000306.1:0-4754 GCA_035294045.1 Roseiarcus sp.
GCAGGCTCTCGTTGAGCAGAAACCTGCCATAGGAAAGGTGATACGCGACAATATGTTCGACTTCCGGATAGATTTTGACGCGCCGATTGCGAGCCTTGGGATTGAGCGCGGCCGGCTCCGGCACAGTCAGGCCAGCCTCGACGAGATCGAGGCGGAGGGGCTCGGCATGGCGGCTAGCGCCGATCATCAGGCCGCGTCCGGAATAGCCGCGCAGAAGACCTTCGTCCTTCAATCGCCGCAGCGCCGCTCCGGCCGGGATGCGGCCCGAATGAAAAGCGCGCGCCAAAGCGGCTTCGCCGACAATCAGACCCTCGGGCAGCGCCCCCTCGACGATATGCCGGCGGAGGACGCGATAGATCGCCTCGTAAAGCGGCAGGCCTTCGGTCTCGCCGTCATGCGCGCGCGCCGTCTGGCGGATCTGCGGCGCCGGCGGCGCATAGTCGGAGCGCCTGCGGCGCCGGCCTTCAGGAATGGCTCTTGCTGACAACATGCGTTTGGGCGTCGACGCGAAGCCGTTCGATTTTCTCCCAGTCCCACGCCACGCCCAGCCCGGGCGCGGCGGAGGGCGCCGCGCGGCCGCCCCGAATCTCCATGCCGCGCGAGGTCAGGGAATCCAATTGCGGGATATATTCCACCCAGCGCGCATTGGGGACCGCGCAGCACAGTGCGACATGGATCTCCATCAGGAAATGCGGGCAGATCGCGACATTGAAGGCTTCGGCGAGATGCGCGGCCTTGAGCCAGGGCGTGATCCCGCCGATGCGGGCGACGTCGGCCTGGATGATCGAGCACGCGCCACGCTGCAGATATTCGCGGAAATGGGAGAGGCTGTAGAGCGATTCGCCGATTGCGACCGGTAGCGTCGTCGCCGCCGAGAGCCGCTGATGCCCGTCAATGTCGTCGGCCGGCAAAGGCTCCTCGTACCAAGCAAGATCGAAAGGCTCGTAGAGACGGGCGCGCCGGATCGCGGCCTCCACCGTGAACGCCTGGTTGGCGTCGACCATGATCTCGAAATCGTCGCCGACGGCCGCGCGCACCGCCTCCAGCCGCGCGACGTCCTGATGCGCCGGACGGCCGACCTTGATCTTTGCGCCGCCGAATCCAGCGGCCTTGGCGGCGAGCGCGTCCTCGACCAAGGCCGCCGTTTCGAGCTGAAGCCAGCCGCCCTCGGTCGTATAGAGCGGCACCGCGCTTTGCGCGCCCCCGGCCTCGATGTGAAGCGGCCTGCCGCTCCTCAGGCAACGCATGTCCCACAGCGCCATGTCGATCGCGCAGAGCGCGAGCGAGGTGATCGCGCCGACCGATGTGGCGTGAGTGTGGAACAACAGGTCGCGCCAGATCGCCTCGATCATCGCGGGGTCGCGGCCGATCAGGCAAGGCGCAAGATGACGCGCGATGAGATCGATAACGGCGTGGCCGCCGGTGCCGATCGTATAGGAATAGCCGGCCCCGACGACGCCGTCGTCGCTAAAAACCCGGACGATCGGCGTCTCCTGGCTGACAAAGGCCTGAATCGCGTCGGTGCGCTTCACTTTCGGTTGCAAATCGACCATCAGCACTTCAACGCGATCGATCTTAGCCATGGCTCGCCTCCGCTTGCGCGCCGCCGCTCGAGGAATCGACGCCCTCGTGAATGAAGCTCATGATCCGCCGGCTCATGGATTCGTAGCGCCGCTCGTTCTCGATCTCGCCGACCAAGGCGAAATCGCGCATGACCAGGATGCGGTCGGCCAGCGTGATCATTTCCGGCATATCGCTCGAAATCAGCAGCACGGCGACGCCGCTGCGGGTGATTTCGGCGATCAGCTCATGGATCGCGATCTTCGTCTTGACGTCGATGCCGACGGTCGGCTCGTCGATGATGAGAATGTCGACGCCGGCCGCCAGCCATTTGGCGATGGATACTTTTTGTTGATTGCCGCCGGAAAGCTTGCCGACCTGCTGCTCGAGCGACGGCGTCCGGATGTCGAGCTTTTGCGCCAAAGGCGCCGCGACGCGCGCCTCGCGTCTCCGGGTGAGGAGGCCGCAACGCGCGGCGATTCGTCGCCATATCGTGATCGCGACATTGGCCCGAATTGGATGGGCAAGGATCAGGCCCTGGCTCTTGCGGTCCTCGGAAATATAGCCAATGCGGTGGCGCCGCACGGCGCTGGAAATATTCGCGATCGAGATGGGCGCGCCATTGAGCCGTATTTCGCCGGCGAGAACGCGCGCGTCGCCGATCAAAGCGCGGGCGAGCTCCGTCCGGCCGGAGCCGACCAGGCCGTAGAGGCCGAGTATCTCGCCCCGGCGAAGCGTGAACGTGATGTCCTTATGGCCGAAGGAGGTGGCGAGCCCGCGCGCTTCGAGCGCCGGCGCCGCCAAGGGCTTTCGCGCGCCGATATCGGCCACGCGCTCCTCGCGGCCGATCATCGCCGAGACGATGCGGCCGCGGCTCATCGCGGCGATCGGCTCGCCGGCGGCGGCGACCATTCCGTCGCGCAGCACCGTCACGCGGTCGGACACGGAGATCACCTCTTCCAGCTTGTGGCTGACGAAGACGATCGCCTTGCCTTCGTTCTTCAGGCGGCGCAGCACCGCGAACAGTGCTTGCGCCTCGTGGTCGGTGATCGACGCGGTCGGCTCGTCGAGCAAGAGCAAATTCGCTTCGAGCGACAGCGCCTTGGCGATCTCGACGATCTGCATCTGCGCGACCGAAAGGCGGCGCACCTCCGCTTTCGTGTCGATCGACGGATCGATCAGATCAAGAAAGCGCCGCGCCTCGGCATGAACTCTGTCGTAGTCGACCAGGCCGCGCCGGATCGGCAAACTCTCGATCATGATGTTTTCGCCGACGCTGAAGCGTGGAATGAGGTTCCGCTCCTGATGAACGGCGCTGATGCCGGCGGCGATGGCGTCGCGGGGCGATGCGAAGACGACAGCCTGATTGTCGATGAGAAGTCGTCCCCGGTCGGGCCGATAGAGCCCGGTGATGATTTTGATCAGCGTCGACTTGCCGGCCCCGTTCTCCCCCATAAGGGCGTGGATTTCGCCGGGACGAACATCGAAGGAGACGCCGTCAAGCGCCACGACGCCGGGAAAGTTCTTGCCAATGTCGTCGATCGCGAGGCGCATGAATCAACCGGCCTCGATGCGGGCGGCGCGCAAGCGATTGAGCCCGACCGCCGCCAGGATCAAGGCGCCGAGCAGGAACTGCACCCAGTACGGATCGACTTTGGCCAGCACCATGCCGTTCTGAATGAGCACGATCAGCACGACCGCCAAGGCAGTCGCAGCGACTGAAATGTGGCCGCCGGTCAGCGCCGCGCCGCCGATGATCGGCGCCGCGAAAGACATGACCAGCCAATCGGCGCCGATGGTCGGCTGCGCCGAGCCGAGCTGCGCCTCGGCCAGGATGGCGCCGATCGCGGCGAGCAGGCCCGACAGCGCATGGGCGAGAACGATGATCCGATCGCGCGGTATGCCGGAAAGCTCCGCGGCATGCGGATTGCCGCCGACCGCCAGCAGATAACGGCCCGGCGCGGTGCGGGCGAGGAACAGGGCGAGCAACAAAGCCGCGATGACCGGGGGGATCAACAGATACGGCACCGCGAAGAAGCGCTCGACGCCGAAAGCGACAAAGGATCGCGGCAGGTTGTAGAAGGGAATCGATTCGGTGACGCCGAGATTGATTCCGGCGAAGACCGAGGCGGTCGCCAAGGTGATGATGAATCCATTGATTCCGGTACGGACCGTCAACAGGCCGTTCAGCAAGCCGCCGCCAATCCCGATCAGAAGGCCCAGAACGACGGCCGCGCCGATCGGAAAGCCGAGTTTTTCCATCATGCCGCCGACCGCGATGGCGACGAGGCCGCCAAGCGCGCCGATCGCCAGATTGAGCTGGCCGACGGCGAGCGTGAGCATTTGCGCGAAGGCGACGACAAGGACGACGCAGAACGAGCGCAGCATCACATAAAGATTGTATTCGGTGAGGAATGCCGACGACAGAAGCGACAGGCTCGCAAAGCCGATCAGGATCGCGACGGCCAGCGCCGACCATTCCTGCGAGAAGAAGCGCCGCGAAAGAGTCATCGCCGCCGCCCCATGCTGCGGCGCTCGGCGAAGACGGTGCGATAGCGGTCGAGCAGAACGGCGATGAGCAGCATCACGCCGAGGAAAAGCTGGAGCCAGAAATTCCCGACCTGCAGGATCAGCAGGCCCGAGCGAATGGTCGTGACGAGCAGCGCGCCGATTATCGCGCCGATCACCGAGATCGAGCCGCCGCTGAGCAGCGCGCCGCCAAGAATCGGCGCGAGGAACGAAGGCAGCAGCCAATCCTGCCCGATCGACGGCATGGCGGCGCCGAGCCGCGTCAGCAGCATCAGGCCGGCGGCCGCGGCGAGAAGGCCGGACAGCGTGTGGGCGATGACGATGACGCGGCCGACTGGCACGCCGGACAGTTCGGCGGCGCGGGCATTGGCGCCGGCTGCGAGTATCTCGCGGCCCAAAGCGGTGAAGCGGAACAGCCCGATCAGCGCCGCGCCGATCGCCAGAGCGATGATCAGCAAGGGCGAAACGATTGCGAAGCGCATCCGGCCGAACGCCGCGACGGCCGGCGGCAAGCCGTTGAAGATGACGGCCTTCGTCAGGATCAGCATGCCGCCGGTAAACAAGCTAGCGCTGGCCAAAGTGATGATGAACGAGTTGACGCCGGAGCGCACGATCGCGAAGCCATTGGCCCAGCCGAGCAGCGCGCCGAGCAGAAGCCCGGCGGC
>DATGLU010000307.1:0-2075 GCA_035294045.1 Roseiarcus sp.
TCGACCACGCCGCCGACCGGCGCGCGCCGACGCCGAGCGCAGCGGCCGAGCTGGTGACGCCGGTCCGCGCCGAATTGCTGGCCGCAACCGCCGATCTCGGCGGCCGGCTCGGCGGCGCGGCGCTCAGGCTCGGCGAGCGTCGCCGCGCCGAACTGCGCGCGATCGGCCGGGCGCTTCCTTCGGGCGACGCGCTGCTCGCCATCCCGCGGCAAAGGCTCGAGCGCGCCGCCGCCGCGTCGCGCGCCGCGGCGCGGGCCGAGAGCCATCGCCGCCACATCACGCTAGAGCGCGCAGCGCGCCGGCTCGGGGCGCAATCGCCCTATGCCCGAATGGCGCGCGCGCATGAGCGGCTGGAAGGCTTCAGCGCCCGCCTTGCTCGCGCCGGCGCGATGGGCGGCGAGCGGCGGCGCGAGCGCCTGCAGCGCCTCGAAGCGCGGCTCGGCGCCGCGCTCGCCGCCCGCGCGCAATTGGCGGCGCATCAGACGGCGCGCTTTCGCGAACGCGCCGCGGCCGCGCAAGGCCGGCTGCGCCGCGCCTGGCGCGGCGGGCTCGATCGGCGCCGCGCCGCGCTGACTTCGCTCGATCAATTCCTGGCCGCGCTGAGCTACCGCAACGTCCTCAAGCGCGGCTTCGCCCTGGTGCGCGACGAAGCCGGCGCGCCGCTGCGCAAAGCGGCGGCAATCGGCCCCGGCCAGCCGCTGCGCATCGAATTCGCCGATGGCGAGATCGCAGCGCGCGCGCAAGGCGAAGCGCCGGCGCGCAAGCGGCCGGCCAAGGCGGGAAGCGACCAGGGCAGCCTGTTTTAAACGTTGCTCTGTGGCCGCGGTCGGCGGCTGCGGCTCGGCCTTGCCGCCATCTGTGGCCGCGGTCGGCGACCGCGGCTACAGCGCCGCTACGCGAATTCCAGCGCCTCTTGCCGCGCCGGCGCAGCTGCGACCGGCCGGGGAAGGCGGCCATCCAGCCACTGCGGCAGGAACGCGCCGAGCCAGCGCTCGACGGCGGCGTCGAATCGATACCAGCCGTCGAGATGGCTTTGCCGCGGCTGCGCGCCGGGCAGGCTCAGGCGCTCGTGGCCGCGCACCGTCCAGCGGCAGATCATCTGGTAAGTCACTTCCGGATGGAATTGCAGCGCCACGGCCTTGCCGCCATAGCGGTAGGCCTGAACGGGAAAGGTTTCGCCGCCCTCGGCGAGCAATTCGGCGCCGGTGGGAAGGTCGAACCCGTCTCGATGCCATTGATAGACCTGGCGAGGAAACGGCGCAGCGCAGAGACGGTCGGCGGATGCGGTCGGGCGGATCGTCGTATAACCGATCTCGGCGCGCTGGTCGGGATAGGTGAAGACGCGGGCGCCCAGCGCCCGGGTCAGCATTTGCGCGCCGAGGCAGATGCCGAGAAAGGGCTTGTCCTCTTTGAGCGGCGTCGTCAGCCAGCCGATCTGGCGGCAAATCCAGGCGCAATCGTCATTGGCGCTCATCGGCCCGCCGAAAACGACGACGCCGTCGTGGTCGGCCAGATGCTCCGGCAGCGGCTCGTCGAGGGAATGGCGGCGGATGTCGAGCTCGGCGCCGAGCGCGCCAAGCAATCGACCGACGCGGCCAGGGGTCGAATGCTCCTGATGCAGGAGGACGAGGATTTTCGGACTTGCTTTGCGCGTGACCATCCTGCCGAGACCTAGCCCCTGCCGAATCGCGAGCCGATTCTCCGATGCCGCCAATCGATGACGGTAGATAGCAAAGGTTGCGCCGATCTGACCAGGATTTCGGCACGCCGCATGGCGGCCTTGCCGAGACCGCCGAGCTTTAAGCCTTCTCGCTCTCTTTCTGCCTGGCCTGCTTGACGAATTTCTTGATCACCCGGTCGCGCTTGAGCTTCGAAATGTGGTCGATGAACAACACGCCGTTGAGGTGATCGATCTCGTGCTGGAGCGCGGTCGCCAGCAGGCCTTCGGCCTCGATCTCCCGCGCCGCGCCGTCGCGGTCGAGGAAGCGGGCGCGGATGCGGGCCGGCCGCTCGACCTCCTCGTAATATTCGGGGATTGACAGGCAGCCCTCCTCGTAGACCGATTTCTCCTCCGA
>DATGLU010000308.1:0-4178 GCA_035294045.1 Roseiarcus sp.
AAGCCGCAATTCGAGGCCGGCCGCGAGCGCTTGAGGAAAGGCGCGGTCAAGGACCCGTCCGTCCAGCGCGAAATCTGCGGCGCGATCGCCGCCTGCGTCGAGGCTTTGGGCTGGGCGAGGATCGGCGTCGTCCCTTCGCCGATCCGCGGCGGCGACGGCGCCGAGGAATTCCTGCTCGGAGCGCGGCATGGATGAGGCCGCGCTCGCGGAAGTTACGATCGCAGCGCTCGGCCGCCGCGGCGAAGGCGTGGCAGAGAGCACGCAGGGGCCGCTTTACATCCCTTATGCTCTGCCGGGCGAACGCATAGGCGCGCGCATTTCCGGCGAACGCGGCCATCTCGTCGAGATCAGGCAAGCGAGCGCGCATCGCGCCCGGCCGATCTGCCGCTATTTCGGCGATTGCGGCGGCTGCGCGGCGCAGCACATGGACGCCGAGCTTTACGCGCAGTGGAAGCGCGGCCTCGTCGTACGCGCGCTGGCCCAGGCGCGCGTTCCGGCCGAAATCGCGCCGCTCGTCGACGCGCATGGCGAAGGCCGCCGCCGTGCGACCTTCCATGCGCGCTATGCGGACGGCGCCGTCGCGGTCGGCTATATGCAGGCGCGGGCGCATCGGATTGTCGCCATCGAGGAATGTCCGATCCTGGCGCCGGGCATGGCGAGCGCCTTGACCAGCGCGCGCGAGATCGCGGGCGCTTTGCGCCCGATCGCCAAGCCGCTCGACCTGTCAATCACCGCCAGCCTGACCGGGCTCGATATCGACCTTCGCGGCGCCGGCCCGTTGGACTTTGCTGTCCGGCAGGATCTCGTTGCGCTCGCCGAGCGGCTCGATCTCGCCCGCCTCTCCAATCACGGCGAAATCCTTATCGAGCGCCGGTCGCCGGAAATCGCGATGGGCAAGGCGCGGGTGAAGCCGCCGCCCGGCGCCTTCCTGCAAGCGACCGAGGAAGGCGAGCGCATCCTTGCTGCTTTGGCGGTCGCCGCGATCAAGGGCGAGCGCGTCGTCGATCTCTTCAGCGGCGCCGGCGCCTTCGCGCTGCGCCTGGCCGAAAGCCGAAACGTCCATGCCGTCGACATCGAAGGCGCCGGGCTGGCCGCGCTCGCCCGCGCGGCGCGCGAAACGCGGGGCTTGCGGCCGATCTCAACCGAGGCGCGCGATCTCTTCCGCCGGCCGCTGACGCGCCAGGAACTCGGGCGCTTCGACGCGATCCTGTTCGATCCGCCGCGCGCCGGCGCGGCGGCGCAGGCGACGGAAATCGCCGCGAGCGGCGCGCTAAGCGTCGTCGCGGTCTCGTGCAACCCGGCGACCTTCGCGCGCGATGCGAAAACCCTGCTCGACGGGGGATATAAGGCGCAATCGATCACGCCGATTGACCAGTTCCGCTTTTCGCCTCATGTGGAAATGGTCGGCGTGTTCATACGGCCGGCGAAGAAGCGCGCAAGAGGACTTCTCGGATGAGCGACGCGATGGCGGAGACGCGTCTTGCCGAACTCGCCGCGATAGTCGGGCCGACCCATGTCGTCGCCGACCCTGAGCGACTGGAGAGCCATCTTATCGAGCCGCGCGGCCTCTATCATGGCCGCGCTTTGGCGATGATCCGGCCGGGATCAACCGAAGAGATCGCTCGCCTCCTTGCCTATTGCAACGAGGCGCGCCTGCCGGTCGTGCCGCAGGGCGGCAATACCGGGCTGGTCGGCGGCCAGATTCCTGACGAGAGCGGCGGCGCGATCGTCCTGTCGCTGCAGCGGATGAACCGGGTGCGCGAGATCGACCCGGATTCGAATTCGATGGTCGTCGAAGCGGGGGTGACGCTCGCCGCCGCGCAGCAAGCGGCCGAGAAGGCCGATCGTCTCTTTCCGCTGTCGCTCGCCTCGGAGGGAACCTGCACGATCGGCGGCAATCTCTCGACCAATGCCGGCGGCGTCGGGGTGATCGCCTATGGCAATGCGCGCGACCTCGCGCTCGGCCTGGAAGTCGTGCTCGCCAACGGCGCGGTCATCAATGGTCTCAGCAAGCTGCGCAAGGACAATACCGGCTATGACCTGAAGGACCTTTTCATCGGCGCGGAGGGCACGCTCGGAATTATCGCCGCCGCGTCGCTGAAATTGTTTCCGCGGCCGCGCGCCACGGCGACGGCTTTTGTCGGCGTCCCCGATCCCGCGGCCGCTCTGAAGCTGCTCGCTTTGGCGCGCGAGTCGGTCGGTCCAGGGGTGACCAGCTTCGAATTGTTGCCGCGAATCGGTCTCGATTTCGTCCTGCGCCACGCGGCGGGCGCGCGCGACCCCCTATCGTCGCCGCATCCTTGGTACATCCTGATCGAGCTCTCGTCGCAACAGAGCGGCCGGCTCGACGACGCGCTCGCCGAAATTCTCTCGGCGGCGATCGAGAAGGGGATCGCCGCCGACGCCGCCATCGCGGCGACGCTCGAACAGCGCAAGGCCTTTTGGCGCCTGCGCGAGGAAATGTCCGACGCGCAGCGCCCGGAGGGCGGCTCGATCAAGCACGATGTCAGCGTGCCGGTCGGCGCGACGGCGGATTTCATCGCCGAGGCCGGCGCGGCGGTCCTCGCCTTCATGCCCAATGCGCGGGTGGTCGCTTTCGGCCATCTCGGCGACGGCAACATTCATTTCAACGTCTCGCAGCCGGTCGGCGCCGATAAGGCAGCGTTCCTTGGCCGTTGGAAAGACGTGAACGCCGTGGTCCATGCGGTGGTCGCGCGCTATCGCGGGTCGATCTCGGCCGAGCATGGCGTCGGCCAGTTGAAGCGCGACCTGCTGCGCGAGACGAAAGACCGGGCCGCGCTCGACGCGATGCGGCTGATCAAGGCGGCGTTGGACCCGAACGGCGTCCTCAATCCGGGCAAGGTGCTCTGATTTGATCTTTGCTATGATGGCGCGGAGATTCGTTCTTTGCCGCCGCGCGCCTTTCACGATGGGATAACATGCCGCTCGCGACCTGGCTCCGATTTTGGCTTTTCTGCGGCTTTCTCGCGCTCGGCGCCGGACCGGCCGTCGCGCAGACCACCGGCCCCTGCTCCGCAACGAGCTATGACGGCGCGAACTATATCGTCTGCTCGTTCGACGCGCGGCGCGACGACATCCGCCTGTTCTGGAAGGGTCCGGACAACCAAGCCTATGGCGGCTTCTCGCGCCTCGCCAGCGCGCTTGCGGCGCGCGGCCGCGCGTTGCGCTTCGCGATGAACGCCGGCATGTACGAGACGAACCTGACGCCGGTCGGCCTTTACATCGAGGACGGGCGGCAGCGCCACCGCGCCGATCTGCGCGACGGCGCGGCCAATTTCCATCTCAAGCCGAACGGCGTCTTCTATATCGGCGACGGCGCCGCCGGGATCGTCGAGACGTCGCGCTTTCTCGCCGACGGCGCCAAGGCCCGCTTCGCCACGCAATCGGGGCCGATGCTGCTGATCGACGGGCGCATGCATCCGAAGATTTCGCCGAACGGCGCCTCGGCGAAAATCCGCAACGGCGTCGGCGTGCGCGACAATTCGCTGGTCTTTTTCGTCCTCTCGGAAGAGCCGGTAACGTTCCACGCCTTCGCCGAATTCTTCCGCGATCGGCTCAATTGCCAGAACGCGCTCTATCTCGACGGATCGGTCTCAAGCGTCTACGCGCCCAATCTCGATCGCCGCGAGGATCCTTTAGAGCCGATCGGCCCGATCGTCGCGGTGACCACGCCGGCAGGAGGATAGCGTTCCCTCTCCCGAAGGGAGAGGGGTAGAGTGAGGGGTACGGCCTCACGGAAAATGCGCCGGTATTTGGGAAGATTTCCCGCCGCCGTACCCCTCACCCCCGTCCCCTCTCCCTTCGGGCGAGGGGGGAGCGCCGTGCGTCCTCCTCATAAAGCTTTTTAATCTGCTTCAAATCGACCGATGGCTTCGGCTCGGCGATGTGCATGTCGTCGAACGTGTCGGCGATGATCTGCGAGGCGACGAGGTCGCGGAACCATTTGTGATTCGCCGGAATGACGTACCATGGCGCGTGATCGGCGCTGCACTCTTCGAGCGCGTCCTCATAGGCCTCCATATAGTCGTCCCAATAATCGCGCTCCTTATAGTCCGATTCGCTGATTTTCCATTGCTTGGCGGGGTCGTCGAGCCGATCCTTGAAGCGCTGAAGCTGCTCATCGGGCGAAATGTTCAGGAAGAATTTGACGATTGTCG
>DATGLU010000309.1:0-2751 GCA_035294045.1 Roseiarcus sp.
GGTAGTTGAGGCCGAGCTCGATCTGCTGGTAGTACCATGGGCCCTCGCTCGGCCCGTCCATGCGGGCGGGATCGCGCGTCGTGCCATGCGAGCGCAATTCGGCAAGACGCGTCGCCAGCGCCGGATCCTTGGTCGTGACGATTCCGCCCTCGGCGGTGGTGACGATCTTCACCGGATGGAAGCTGAAGACGCAGAGATCGCTGTAGCCGCAATCGCCGACCTTGCCGTCGAGATAATCGGCGCCGATCGCATGGGCGGCGTCCTCGACGACTTTGAAGCCGTAATCCTTGGCGAGAGCGGCGATCGCCCGCATGTCGCAGGATTGGCCGGCGAAATGGACCGGCGCGACGATTTTCGGCAGCCGGCCCTGGCGCCGCGCCTGAGCGAGCTTCACCGCCAGAGCTTCGACGTCCATCACATACGTATCGCCGGCAATGTCGACGAAATCGACTTCGGCGCCGCACAGCCGCGCCGCGTTGGCGGTGGAGACGAACGTGTTGGGTACGGTCCACAGCCGGTCGCCGGCGGCGAGGCCGAGGCTGAGATAGGCGATATGCAGCGCGGCTGTGGCGTTGCAGACCGCGACGGCGTGCGGCGCGCCGACATAGCGGGCGACCGCCGTCTCGAAAGCGCGGATCGCCGGCCCTTGCGTGATGAAATCCGACCTGAGCGCCGCGACGACCGCCGCCACGTCGTCGTCGTCTATGTCCTGCCGGCCATAGGGGATCACGCAATCCGCTCCAGGAACGCCCGCATCTCCGCGACGGACAGGAAATGCGGATTGCCGCCCGATTCGTATTCGAAATCGGCCGGCGCCGGCGCGCCCTTCTCGCCGATCGCGTTCACGGCGTAATCGGGATGGGTGACGAAGCTGATCGTCGGCTGAATCACGTAATGATCGCTAAATTCGAGCGTCAGATGGCTGTCGTCGCGCGGGCACATGATCTCGTGCAGCTTCTCGCCCGGCCGGATGCCGATGATCTTCTTCTTGACGCCCGGCGCCAGCGCCTCGGCAAGATCGATGATGCGCGAAGAGGGAATTTTCGGCACGAAAATCTCGCCGCCATACATCCGCTCGAAGGCCTTGAGGACGAAATCGACGCCTTGGTCGAGGCTGATCCAGAAGCGCGTCATGCGCGGATCGGTGACCGGCAATTCCTTGGCGCCCTCGGCGACAAGCCGGCGGAACAGCGGCACGACCGAGCCGCGCGAGCCGACGACATTGCCGTAGCGCACGACGCCGAACCGCGTCGGATGACGGCCGACCGTGTTGTTGGCGGCGATGAACAGCTTGTCGGAGGCGAGCTTGGTCGCGCCGTAAAGATTGATCGGGTTTGCGGCCTTGTCGGTGGAAAGGGCGATCACCTTGGCGACGCCGCATTGCAGGGCGGCGTCGATGACGTTCTCCGCGCCGTTCACATTGGTGCGGATGCATTCCATCGGATTGTATTCGGCGATCGGCACATGCTTGAGCGCGGCGGCGTGGACGACGTAATCGACATCCTCGAAGGATTTGCGCAACCGATCGCGGTCGCGCACGTCGCCAATAAAAAAGCGCATCGCGCTCGAGGTGAATTCGCGCGCCATCTCATATTGCTTGAGCTCGTCGCGCGAATAGACCACGACGCGCCGCGGCTGATAGCGCTCCAGAACGGCCTTGATGAAAGCCTTGCCGAACGAGCCCGTCCCGCCGGTGACCAGAATGGATTTTCCATTGAACATCGCGGCGCGATGTCTATCAGGTTGCCGGGGCGGGGCAATAGCGGAGGGCTGAACCTACGTGCAATGAGACGTGTGCGTCGGCGCTGAGGTTCACCCTCATCCGGCGCTTCGCGCCACCTTCTCCCGCAAGCGGGAGAAGGGTTGTCGCCGCGGTCGGCGATCGCGGCGACAGCGCGCGGCCTCGATGAAGGCGCGGCGCGCCCCCTCTCCCGCTTGCGGGAGAGGGCTGGGGTGAGGGTAAGCCGCGGGCGATGGCCGATAACGAAACCGGCCCGTTGTAGCCGCGGTCGGCGACCGCGGCTCCAGCGTCGCGCCTTCCCAACGCGACAGGAGCGCCTTACAACGCCGGTCATTTCGCGGGTTGGCGAGGGTTTCGTGGGGCATACCGCCAAGGAAGACGCCATTCTCGTCATCAAGCTCGGCTCGCTCGGCGATTTCATCCAATGCTTCGATGCGTTCCACGACATCCGCGCGCATCATGCTGGCGCGCGGATCGCGCTGTTGACGACGCCGCCTTTCGCCGGGCTGGCGCGGCGCTCGCCTTGGTTCGACCAGGTCTGGACGGATGGTCGGCCGCACTGGACGGATGTCGCGGCGTGGCTCCGCCTGATCTTGAGATTGCGGCGGGCGCGCTTCGCCCGGGTCTATGACTTGCAATATAACCGCCGCAGCGCGTTCATCTTTCGCGCGCTGGGCGGCGCCAAGGGGCCGGCCTGGCTCGGCAAGGCGAAGGGCTGCGCCTTTCCCGAGCCGCCCTATCCGGCCGAGGCCGGCAATGCCGAGCGCATCGGGCTGCATTTGCGGAGCGCCGGCGCGCCCTCCGCCGGCGAGCCTGACCTTTCCTGGCTGGCCGAGAATGTCGCCGGCCTGGCGCCGCCCGGGCCCTTCGTCCTGATGATCCCCGGCTGCTCGCCGCACCTGCCGAGGAAGCGCTGGCCAGCCGAGAATTACGCGGCGCTCGGCCGGCGCCTGGCGGCGCGCGGCTATCGCATCGCCCTTGCCGGCACGAAGGCCGATCGCGAGGCGATC
>DATGLU010000310.1:0-2749 GCA_035294045.1 Roseiarcus sp.
AAGGACGCGGCGATCGAAAAGGCCAGGGTCGAGGCGCAGGCGCAGACCGACCGTCGCCAGGCCGCAGAGGCCCGTGATGCGCACGAAGCGGAGCGGTCGGAAGAAGCCAAGCTCCTCCAGCAGGCGACCGAGGCGCTCGGCGAAGGCATGGCGCGCCTGGCGAGCGGCGATCTGGCCTATCGGATCGCCACGCCCTTCGCGCCGAGAATCGAGAGGCTGCGCACGGATTTCAACAATTCCGTCGAAAAGCTGCAGGAGACGCTGCTGAAAATCTCCTCGACGGCGAATGTCATCAAGGGCGGATCGCAGGAGCTCTCGAATGCGGCCGACGACATGTCCCGCCGCAGCGAGCAGCAGGCCGCCAGCCTGGAGCAGACGGCCGCGGCGCTCGACGAGATCACCGCGACGGTGAAGAAAACGGCGGAAGGCGCGGCCCGCGCCAACGAACTGGTCTCGACCGCCAAGAGCGACGCTGAGCGCAGCGGCGCCGTGGTGCGCGAAGCGACCGTGGCGATGGGCGGCATCAAGAACTCGTCGCAGCAGATCGGCCAGATCATCGGCGTCGTCGACGAGATCGCCTTCCAGACCAATCTGCTTGCGCTCAATGCAGGCGTCGAGGCGGCGCGGGCCGGCGAAGCGGGCCGCGGCTTTGCGGTGGTCGCGTCCGAGGTGCGCGCCCTGGCGCAGCGCTCCGCCGAAGCGGCCAAGGAGATCAAGACGCTGATCTCGGCGTCGGGCCAGCAAGTCGAGCAGGGCGTCGATCTCGTCGGCCGGGCCGGCGAGGCGCTGCAGCGCATTGCGGCGCAGTTCGCCGAAGTCAATACCGTCGTCGCCGAGATCGCGGTCGGCGCGCGCGAGCAGGCGACCGGCCTCGAGCAGATCAACACCGCGATCAACGAGATGGATAAAGGCACTCAGCAAGGCGCGGCGATGGCCGAGCAGTCGCGAGCCGCGACCGCCAATCTCGCGCAGCAAACCGATGAATTGGCGCATGCCGTGGCGCAGTTCCGACTCGACGCCGCCGCCGAGGGGGCAAAAGCCGAGGCGCGCCGTCCGCCGCCCGCGGCGCGCCCCAGCGCCGCGAAAGCCGCGCTCAAAACAATCGCCAGCCGGCGCGACGGCGCGGCCCTGCGCAAGCCCGAAGCCGACAATTGGGAAGACTTCTGATGGCCGATGTCGCAAGCCCGGCGGCGCAATCCGCGATCACGGTGGCGCTGCCGGCCATTCTCGATCTCGCCGCCGCCGCTCCGCTGACGGAGCGCCTCCTGGCGGCGCGCGGCGCCGATCTGACGGTCGACGCCTCAGAGGTTCTCCGCATCGGCGGACAGTGCCTGCAGGTGCTGCTCTCCGCCGCAAAAACCTGGAGCGCCGATCGCGCGGCGTTCGAAATCTCGCGGCCTTCGGCGGAGTTCGCCGAGGCGCTGACACGCTTTGGAATTGACCCAGGAGTCCTCGCCATGCGGGAGCCGTCGCTATGAGCAAAACTGTGTTGACCGTGGATGATTCCCGCACGATGCGCCAAATGCTGCGGGCGGCTTTGGTCGACGCCGGCTTCAACGTGGTCCAGGCCGATGACGGCGTCAGCGGGCTGGAGGCGCTCGAAGTCGAGACGCCCGATGTCATCATCACCGACATCAACATGCCGCGCCTGGACGGTTTCGGCTTTATCGAGGGCGTGCGCAGCGCGCCGCGCCACCGCGCCGTTCCGATCCTCGTACTGACCACCGAAAGCGACTCAGCCAAGAAGGAGCGGGCCCGCTCGGCCGGCGCGACGGGATGGATCGTCAAGCCGTTCGACCCCGACAAGCTCGTTAGCGCCATCCGCCGCGTCACCGCTTAAAGGATCAAGGCTCCGTCATGGCTTCCGACGCAATCGCGGATATCAAGACGACATTCTTCCAGGAATGCGAGGAGCAGCTCGCCGAATTGGAGGCGGGCCTACTCGCGCTCGAAGGCGGCGAGGCCGATCTCGAAACGGTCAACGCGATTTTCCGCGCCGTCCATTCGATCAAGGGCGGCGCCGGCGCGTTTCATCTCAACGATCTCGTGCGCTTCGCCCACGCCTACGAGACGACGCTCGACCATCTGCGCTCCGGGCAGATTTCCGCGACGCCGGCCGGAACCAAGGTCATGCTGCGCGCTGCCGACATGCTGGCCGATCTCGTGCGCGCGGCGCGCGACGGCGGGGCGGCCGACATCGCCCGCGGCGACGGGATCATCGAGGAACTGGTCGCGTTGAGCGGCGCGGCGGAAGAATCGGCCGCCGATGACGACGGCGACGGAATGGACGGCCTCGATTTCACGCCCGTCCAGGTCTCGTTCGGTGCGGACTCCATGAACGAAGCAACCGCGGCGGCGGACGATGCGCCGTCGTCGGCGCGCTATATCGTCGAGTTCATGCCGAAACCGGCCCTCTACGCCAAGGCGAACGAAGCGGGCCTGTTGCTCCGCGAACTCGCCCGGCTAGGCGAAGCCGTGGTGAGCTGCGACATCAGCGGAACGCCGCTCCTGCCCGATCTCGATCCCGAAGGCGCCTATCTGCGCTGGACGGTGACGTTGCCCGGCGATGTCGACGAAGCGGCGATCCGCGAAGTGTTCGAGTTCGTCGCCGATGATTGCGATCTCGAAATCCGCCGCGAAGGCGGCGCTTCGCCGGCGCCGGCGCTCGCCGTCGAGCCGCAAAATCCGGATATTCTCAACCTGCTGAAGACGCTTGAGGCGGAAGTGCAGGCGCAGCAGGCCGCCGCTT
>DATGLU010000311.1:0-2477 GCA_035294045.1 Roseiarcus sp.
GCGCAGAACGGCTGCTTGAGCCAGACATTGTCCCAGTAGCCGTCGCCGGAGACGCGCTTCACCTGCAGGTCGAGCCCGGCCTTCTTCATCGATTCCTGATAGAGGACGGCCGCGTCCGTCGCGCCGGAGAACGCGCCTTCGGAGACCTGCAGCTCCATCTTCGCGTTGGCCATGCCCGCCTTCTTGAAATGGAACGCCGCCTTGTCGGGATCGTAGTGGCGCTGCGGGATGTCCTTGGCGAAATATTTCATCGAGGGCGGCACGGTCGTGTCGTTGCCCATCGTCGCGAAGCCCTTATAGACGTTGTCGATGATCTTTTGGCGATCGATGCCGTATTTCAGGGCGAGGCGAATGTCGTTCGACGTGTAGGGATCGGTGTCGCAGAGCGCGACGAATGCGAAGCGATTGCCGGTGCCCTTGGTCCGGACGACGTTGACGGCCGGCGATTTCATCACGAAGGATACGGTCTTCGCGTCGAGCCGGTTGGCGGCGTCGATCTGGCCCGAAAGGAGCGCTTGAACGCGCGCCGCCACGTCCGGCACGTAGCGCAGTTCGATACTGTCGAAATTGCCGCGGCCCGGCTTCCAGTAATTGCCCCTGTTCTTGGTGAGCACCCGGACGCCCGGCTCGAAGCTTTCGAGCTTGAACGCGCCCGTACCGTCGAGCGTGGAGAAGTTGGAGAAGCCGTTCGGCACGATCAGGATGTGATAATCGGCGAAAATATAGGGAAGGCCGGCGTCGGCGCTCTTTAAGGTGATCTCGATCTGGTTGGGCGTGAGCTTCTTGATGTCAGAAATGCCGCTCATCAGGTCCTTGGCGCCCGATTTGGTCTCGCCGCGATGCAGGTTGAGCGAATAGATGACGTCGTCGGCGTCGAGCGTCTTGCCGGAGCCGAAGGTGATCCCTTTGCGGATGTTGAAAATCCAGCTCGTCGCGCCAGGCTTGGCTTCGAAGCTTTCGGCGAGCTCGCCGACCGCGTCGCCCTTCTCGTCGACCTCGACGAGGCCGTTGCAAATCTGCCAGCCATAGGAGATCGGGATCGAATCGGCGTAGGTGCGCGGGTCGAGGCTGTCGGACGGGCTGCCGCCCTCCATGCCGAGCCGCAACGTGCCGCCCTTCTTCGGCGTATCGGCCGCGAAGGCCGGAGAGGCGGGAAGACCGAAGCCGAGGCCGAGAGCCGCGGCGCCGGCCATCAATTGGCGACGGTCGACGATTAATTTGGATGCGCTATGCGGCTTACCCTGTGTATCGGTCATATCATGTCCTCCCTCAACGCTACGACGACAATGCGCGCCGCGCCTCGAAACCACCCCTGATCCTGAGCATTATCAACGGCCGCTCGATAAGCGCAATGGACTTGCCGGCCGAATTCGTCGGCCCGGCGGCGATTTGGGAAAAGAGTCGATTGCGGTTTCAGATCGCTCACCGGCTCCCCTCAAAGCCATGAGACGTCGGCGCGGCGGCCTTGACGCGCCGAACCCATCATGCGGCACAAACGCTTGCCGACTTTGCCAAATCCGACATCCCTCTGCGCCCAAACGACATTGACTGAAATTTGGGCGCGGCCGCCGTGCGCCGCCGATGCGGCGAGCGGCGGTCAGCGAGGCTTTTCGCCGAGCCGCCGCTCGTGCTCTTCGATCGCCTGGCCGGCGCCGTATCCGGCGGCGCGCAGCGCCGAAAGGACGGCGACGAGGCACTCGTCGCGCTTGGCTTCGAGATCGCGGATCGAAGCGCCCGCCGCTTGATCGTCGGATTGCCGCGAGACGGCGTCGATGAGCGCGTCGGTCAAATCCGGCGCTTCGAGCTTAGTCCAGGGCAGTTTCAGCGCGGGGCCGAACTGCGCCAGGAAATGGCGCATGCCGGCTTCGCCGCCGGCCATTCTGTAGATCAGGAACGTTCCCATGAAAGACCAGCGCAAGCCGGCGCCGAAACGGATCGCGTCGTCGATTTCCTGCGTCGTGGCGACGCCGTCCCTGACCAGCCAGAGCGCCTCACGCCAGAGCGCTTCGAGCAGGCGGTCGGCGATGAAACCGTCGATCTCCTTTCGCACCCGCAACGGCCGCATGCCGATGGCGGCGTAGAGTCGCGCGGCTTCAGCCGCCGTCGCTTCGCTGGTCTTTTCGCCGCCGCAAATTTCGACAAGCGGCAAAAGATAGACCGGGTTGAACGGATGGCCGACGACGAATCGCTCCGGCCGGCTCATTCCTTCTTGCAGGCGGGTCGGCAGCAAGCCGGAGGTCGAAGAGGCGATGATCGTCCCGGCCGGCGCATGCCGGTCGATCTCGGCGAGGACGGCGCGCTTCAGGTCCTCGCGCTCAGGCAGGCTTTCTTGCACGAACTGCGCCCCGGCGACCGCTTTGGCCGTGGAGTCGGCGATTGTGAGAACGCCCTCGCGCAAGTCGGCGTTCGGAAAGAGCTTGGCGTAAGCGCGCCGCGCCGCGGCGATCGTCGCCTCGAGCTTGCGCGCGATTTCAGGG
>DATGLU010000312.1:0-2075 GCA_035294045.1 Roseiarcus sp.
TTTTGGTTTAGGCCTGCCCGGATTCGCCGAGATAGAGGCGGTGCAACTCGTCCGGCGACTGGCGGAGGCTCGCGCAATCGCCGTCATAGACAATCCGGCCGCGCCGCAGCACGTAAGCGCGGTCGCCGATTGACAGGGCAAGCGCGGCGAATTGCTCGACCAGCAGCACCGCGAGCCCTTGATCGGCGAGCTTGCGTACTGCCGCCATCAGGCGCTTGACGATGACCGGGGCGAGGCCCGCCGACATTTCATCGATCAGGACGACTTTCGGCTTATGAACGAGCGCGCGGGCGATCACCAGCATTTGCTGCTCGCCGCCCGATAAGAGGCCGGCGCGCACATGCGCGCGCTTCGCCAATTCCGGAAACAGCTCGTAAGCCTGCGCGACGGAGCCGTGGGAGGGCGCCGCGGCGCGCAGGTTTTCGTCGGTCGTCAATTGCCGAAAAACGGTCCGGCCCTGCTCGACATGGGCGAGACCGGCGCGCACGCGCGCGCTCGGCCGCGTCCCTTGCATCGCCGCGCCGCCAAGCTCGATCCGGCCGGCGCTCGGCGCGACGCCGGATATGCCTTCGAGCAGCGTCGTCTTGCCCGCCCCGTTGGCGCCGAGCAGCACGCTGATTCGAGCCGGCTCGGCCGCCACGCTGGCGCCACGAACCACCGGCAAGCCGGCGCGGTTGACGACGAGTTCGCTGACGATCAGCCCGCTCATGCCGCCGCAATCTCCTCGTCGACCCCGAGATAGGCTTTGCGGACCTCGGCGCAGGCCAACACGTCGCGGGTTGGACCCGATGCGATGACGCGGCCGAAATCGAGCACCGTCACCGATTGGCAAGCGGCGCGAACCAGGTCCATGTCGTGCTCGATCAGCAGTACCGCCGCGCCGAACAGGCTCGGAATTTCGGCGATCCGCCGGCTGAGCCGGATCGCCTCGTCATAGGATTGGCCCGCCGCCGGCTCGTCGAGCAGCACCATTTGCGGACGCGCCGCCGCGACTCCGGCCACGTCGAGAAGGCGGCGCGCGCCGGCGTCGACATTCGCGACTTTCGTCTCCGGTCCGGGACAGCCGATCCAGGCGAGAACGGCCTCCATTTCGCCATCGTCGAGCCGGCCGGCCGAAAGCCGCAAATAGGCGCCGACGGTCAATTCGGGCGCAATGCGCGTCGTCTGCCAGGTGCGGCGCACGCCCAGCCGCGCGCGGCGGAAGGCCGGGACGCCTTCGAGCCGTCGTCCGGCGAGTTCGACGCGCCCTTCATAGGCGATGAATCCGCCGACGGCGTCGATCAAGGTCGACTTGCCGGCGCCGTTGGGACCGATCAGGCCGACCACCGCGCCTGCCGGCACTCTAAGATCGACCTTGTCCAGCGCCACCACCGCGCCGTAGCGTACGCTGAGGCCGCGAATGGCGAGCGCCTCGGCGGCGCCGTGGTTTTTGGGCCGAGGCAGGCCGGCCGGATCTTCCTGCATAGGACGCGCCGGAGAGGACGGCCGCCAGCGCCGCCACGCGCGATGCAGCCCATCGCTCATCGTCTCGCCGCTGCTCAGCGCCTGTGTCGCGCCGAGCGAGAACAGAACGTTGCCGACATCCTGCGTCAAGTTCAGACGGCGCAGAATTTCCGGGAAGACCACGCCGAGCAAGCCGCCGATCAGCGCGCCTTCGGCGGTCTGCGCGCCGGCCATGGTCGCGACCGCGAAAAGGACCAGCGATTGCATCATGTCGAAATTCTGCGAGACCAGCGTCGAAAGGTAGCCGGCGAGCAGACCGCCGGAGACGCCAGCGATAAAGGCGCTGATCGCGAAAGCGGCGAGCTTCGCCGCGGGAATATGCACGCCATGCGCCGCGGCCGCCCGTTCCGAATGGCGGATCGCCAGCCAAGATGCGCCGAGCCGCGAGCGCGCGACGAATTCGAGGATCACGGCGATGACGGCGAAAAAGATCAGGACGAAGAGAAAATAACCGGAATCGCTGTCGAAGAGCTCCGGGCGTACCACGCTGATGAAAGCGGTCTGGCCGGGAAAGGTGATCGTCGCCAGAACCGCATCGAAGGCTGCGGCGAAGCCGAGCGTCACGATCGCGA
>DATGLU010000313.1:0-2943 GCA_035294045.1 Roseiarcus sp.
AGCCGAGGCCGGCTTCGCCGCGAATATCCGCGCCTTGCGCCTGCAAGGCGGCGATGTCGCGGTAAAGCGTGCGCAGGCTGACGCCGACCTCCTCCGCCAAAGCCGCGCCGGTGACCGGCCGGCGATGGCGACGCAGGACTTGGATAAGATCGAGCAGGCGTTGCGCGCGGGACATGGCGGCGGAAATTCGCATGGGCGAGAAAACGAGCCAAGTGGCGAGCAGCGGGAACGCCAGACTCAGCAGACCCTCATCCGGCCGCTTCGCGGCCACCTTCTCCCGCGAGCGGGAGAAGGGTTTGAAAGCGGGTCATCGCGCCAGCAAGGCGCTCGGTGCGCCCCCTCTCCCGCTTGCGGGAGAAGGTTGGGGTGAGGGTAACTCGCCCGAGCGTGACTATGACCCTTTTGTACCTTCCATGATCAAGATCGAGATTTTCGTATCGCCATAGACGCGCTCTTCGGCGAGGCGCAACGCCTCCGGCGCGGCGAAGGCCGCGCGCGCCGCCTCCTCGACCACGACGATCGCGCCGGGAGCCAGCCAGCCGCCTTCGACCAAGGCCGCGAGAGCCGGCTCGGCGAGGCGCTCGCCATAGGGCGGATCGAGGAAAGCGAGCGAATAGGCCGCCGGCGCCGCGCCGAGCCGCGTCGCATCGGCGCGCCAGACGCGCGTCGCGCCGCCCAGGCCGAGCGCCTCGATATTGGCGCGCAGCAGCGCCCGCGCTTCGGCGCCGCTATCGACGAACAGCGCGAAGGCGGCGCCGCGCGACAAGGCTTCGAGGCCGAACGCGCCCGACCCGGCGAAAAGATCGATGACGCGCGTTTCGGCGATCGGGTCGCCATAGGCATGAGCGAGAATGTCGAAAATCGATTCGCGCAGTCGCTCCGAAGTCGGCCGGATGGCGCGCGACGCCGGCGCCTTGAGAACGCGGCCGCGGAGCCGCCCGCCGACGATGCGCAAGGCTCAGCCGCGCTTCGGGCCGCGCCGGCCGCGGCCGCGCCCATTCGACTTGGAGCCGCGCCGGCCGTCGGACCGGAAGCGCGCTTGCGCCGGCTCAGGCTCGAACCGCCGCTTCGGCGCGCCGCGCGGCGGCCTGGCGCGGCTTTCCTTCCGCTCGGCTTGCTTAAAGCGCTCGACGGCGATCTCGCGTCCCTTGCGGTCGCTGATCGCGCCGCGCTCCAGCCGTTTGCGGGGTCCGCGGTCGGCTTCGTCCCGCTCGGCGCGAAGCGCGGCGAAATACCGGCGCTTTCGCTCCGGCTTTCGCTCGTCGCGCGGCGGCGCGGCTTCGCGCCGGCCCGCGCCCGCATCCGCTGACGGATGGCCCTTTCGCCGCGCGCCTGGACGCTCGCGCGGCGCGCGCGATGACGACGTCCCGCCGCGCGCCTCCGCCGCCGGCCTCTCGCGCAGCGGCGCGTCGAAATCCGCGCCCGCCTCGCGCGCCAGCCGCGGCCCGATCTGCTCGCGCACGACGCGCGTCGGCAATTCCGCCAAGGCCCCTTCTTCAAGTTCGCCCAGTTGGAACGGCCCGAACGAGACGCGGATCAGGCGATTGACGATAAGGCCGAGATGTTCGAGCACGCGCTTGATCTCGCGGTTCTTGCCTTCGCGCAGGCCCAGCGTCAGCCAGACATTGGCGCCCTGGGCGCGGTCGAGCTTGGCCTCGATGCCGGCGTAGTCGACGCCGTCGATCGTCACGCCTTCGGCGAGCCGATCGAGCGCCGCCTGGTCGACCGCGCCATGGGCGCGCACGCGATAGCGGCGCAGCCAGCCGGTGGCGGGCAATTCCAGGATGCGGGCGAGGCCGCCGTCATTGGTCAGGAGCAGCAGCCCCTCGGTGTTGATGTCGAGCCGGCCGACCGCGACGAGGCGCGGCGCGCCCTTGGGCAGCGCGTCGAAAATCGTCGGCCGGCCCTCCGGATCGCGCGCCGTCGTCACCAGGCCGCGCGGCTTGTGGAACAGGAAAAGCCGGGTGCGCTCGCGCCGGGCGAGCGGCGCGCCATCGACGCGGATGTCGTCGCGCTCGGTGACGTTGAAGGCCGGACTGCTCAGCACTTGGCCATTGACCGCGACCCGGCCCGCGGCGATCCAAGCCTCGGCGTCGCGGCGCGAGCACAGGCCGGCCCGCGCCATCGCCTTGGCGATGCGCTCGCCGGGATGACGCTTCGCGGATGTCGGTTTTTGCGCGCCGCGCCGCGCGCCGGCGCTTGTTGGCGACTGATCGCTCATCCGGAGCGTTTTACGGCAAATCGGCGGGAGGGCAATGGGCGCGCCAATCCTCGGAAGCGGACGAGCGCAATCCGTCATTGTTGGAACGCTGGCCCCATTGCGCCGAGCGCGCGCTCGGCGCGCTTGGCTTGGCGTTCCAACAATGACGGATTGCGCTCTCGGCGCTCAGGTTGCATCAGACCGCCGATCGCCCCTCGTGTGGCGCTTTATTCCGTAGTGAGGTTTACGAAAACCTCGGCCCGCGCCGCGCCTTGGCGAGCGCGACCGAGAAAGACCGAGCCAGCGCCGCCTTCTGATCGGGGCCGAGAAAGCTGCCGACCTCGACGCTCTTGCCCTGCGAGACCAAAGCCAGGCGCTGGGTGCCGAATTCCTCATGCTCGACGCGCTCGAAGCGGACCCAGACCGGATTGAAGCGCCATTCCTTGCGCTCGCCGCGCGACGAAACGCGCGCGAAAAGCAGTTCGAGCGACGTCAGGCGCAGCAATTCATAAGCGCGCGCGGCGCGGAAATTGGCGCGAAAGGCAAGGTAGAGCAGGAGCACGTCGAGCCCGAAAAAGCCGACCACCGGCCAGGCGCCCATCAAGTAGAAGGGGACGCTATAGAGGGTCGAGACGCAGCAGCAGCCGAGCATCAAGAAGCGAAAGCCGCGCTGGCCGAGCGAGCGATGCGGCACGAGGCGCGCGTCGAAAAGCGGCGCGTCCGGCGATGGGCCGTCGCTCGCA
>DATGLU010000314.1:0-2290 GCA_035294045.1 Roseiarcus sp.
CGCACCACGCTCCCAGGCTTGCCGTAGATATGGTGGCTGCCCGCCACCCGTAACAGCTGCCAGCCGCGTTGCTCGACTAGGCGAGCAAATTCACGGCCGGAGACTGATCTCATACGGCGATTTCCAAAATGCGCTCCTTGCCGCCGGGCTCGGGCTCCGCGACATCAACGGACAAGCAGCCCTCGATTACTTCCTGAAGGTTGCGCAGCAATTCGTCCATGGTCTCGCCCTGGGTGGCGCAACCAGGGATGGCGGGCACTTCGGCCCAGAAACCGCCCTCCTCCGCATCGTGGACGATCACTTTGACTTTCATCTCTCTTCCCGTATGGCTGCCGCATGTTGCAAACGATCCTTTATCACATTCCGACCGTCTGATGCTCGCGCTGACTTCATTAAGCCGGCTCGCCGCTCGCCTTCGTCTTCTCCCTCCCCATCATCTCCACAAACCGCCTGAACAAATAGTGGCTATCCCTCGGCCCTGGCGACGCCTCCGGATGATGTTGCACCGAAAAGGCCGGCTTATCCGTCAGCGCGATGCCGCAATTGGAGCCGTCGAACAGCGAGACATGCGTCTCCTTGGCGTTCGCCGGCAGCGTGTCGCGGTCGAGCGCGAAGCCGTGGTTCATCGAGACGATCTCGACCTTGTCGGTGGTGAAGTCCTTCACCGGATGGTTGGCGCCGTGGTGGCCTTGGCTCATCTTCGTCGTCTTGGCGCCGACGGCGAGGCCGAGCATTTGGTGGCCGAGGCAGATGCCGAAAATCGGCATGCGCTTGTCGAGCAATTCCTTGATCACCGGCACGGCGTAATGGCCGGTCTCGGCCGGATCGCCGGGGCCGTTGGAGAGGAACACGCCGTCCGGCTTCATCGCCAGGATGTCCTCGGCCGAGGCCGTCGCCGGCACGACGGTGACGGCGCAACCATTGTCGGCGAGCAGGCGCAAAATGTTGCGCTTAATCCCGTAATCGACGGCGACGACCTTGTATTTGGCCTCGCCCGAGCGCCGGCCATAGCCTTTATCGAGGCTCCAGCTCGTCTCGTCCCAATCGTAGCGCTGGGCGGCGGTCACGTCCGGCACCAGGTCCATGCCGGCGATCCCCGGCCAAGCTTTGGCCTCGGCGGCAAGCTTGTCGCGGTCGAAGACGCCGTCCGGCGCATGGGCGATGACCGCATTGGGCATGCCCTTCTCGCGAATAAGGGCGGTGAGGGCGCGGGTGTCGAGGCCGGAAACGCCGATGATCCCGCGCGCTCTGAGCCAGGCGTCGAGCCGGCGCGTGGCGCGGAAATTGGAGGGGTCGGTGATCTCGGCCTTCAGGATCACGCCGCGCGCGCCGGCCGAGGCGGCCATATTGACCGTCTCGATATCCTCGTCGTTGACGCCGACATTGCCGATATGGGGAAAGGTGAAGGTGATGATCTGGCCGGCATAGGACGGATCGGTGAGGATTTCCTCATAGCCGGTCATCGCCGTGTTGAAGCAGATTTCGCCGACCGCCGAGCCGGCCGCGCCGAACCCGAAGCCTTCGATGATCGTTCCGTCGGCGAAGACGATGAGGCCGGTGGCTTTGGGCGGCGTCCAGCCGCCGCCGTCGCTGTCGAGGGTGGTCATTGAGAAACCGTTGAATTTGGATGCGCCCCGTGCTTAAGCGGCGGGCTGGCGCCGCGTCAAGGAGCGGCCGCCGTTCCTTGAAGGATTTGATCCCGTGCTCCGCGACGCCATTACCGCGCAAATGAAAGAGGCGATGAAAGGCGGCGACAAGACGCGCGTCGGCGCGCTTCGCCTGATCATGGCCGCCTTGAAGGACCGCGAGATCGAGGCGCGCGGCGCGGGCGCGGCGCTCGCTCCGGCCGACGAGATGGCGCTGCTCGCCAAAATGGTGAAGACCCGCCAGGAATCGCTGGCGATCTACGAGCAGGCCGGCCGGACCGACCTCGCCAGCCAAGAGCGGGCGGAGATCGCGGTCATCAACGAATTCCTGCCCAAGCAGATGGACGAGGCCGCGGTCAAAGAGGCCGCCGAAGCCGCCATCGCCGAAATCGGCGCCGCCAGCATCAAGGATATGGGCAAGGTGGTCGGCGCGCTGAAGGCGAAATACCCGGGTCAGATGGATTTCGGCAAAGCGAGCGCCATTGTGAAGGGGCTGCTCGGCGCTTCGTGAGGCGTTGGCTCTCCCCGACTGTCGCCACGAGGGACTATGGATAGGCCTCGTCGCCTTGCCGTCGGACGGCGGCGGCCTTGTCCAAGGTCAACAACGGAATGCGCCGCCGAATTGCAAGCTCCAAATACGACGC
>DATGLU010000315.1:0-2842 GCA_035294045.1 Roseiarcus sp.
CGAAGGCGAGGCGGAGCGCCACGACGCAGGCCGCGCCGAAGGCGACCGTCGCGATCAGCGGCAGGCGCGTCGCGGCGAGCGCGGTAAGCCCCGTGGCGATCGTCTCCGGCCAGCCGGTCGCCAGCATCATCGGCGCGACCACCGCGATCAGCACGGCGGGCGGAATGGCGTCGAGCGCCGCCTGCGTCGCCGCGCTCGGCGTGTGATGAAGGTTCAAGAACAAGCCGGCGATTCGCGTCCCATAAGTCGTCAGCGCCATGGCGACGATGGCGGCGAGGGTCAGTGGATCGATCGCCAGCGGGCTCGTCATGCCTTGGCTCGCCGCGCGTAAAAATAAGCGGCGCCGATGCCGCAAAGGGCGCCGGCGGCGACATGCCAGGGCGGTCCGCACAAGCGATAGGCGGCGGCCGACGCGCCGGCGCTGGCCACGACGACGATCGCGGTCGCCCGGCCTTTCCAGAAACCGGCGACAAGACCGATGAACAAGGCGGTGAACGCGAAATCCGCGCCGATCCGTTTAGGATCGCCGAGAAAAGCGCCGCCGAAAGCGCCGAGCGTCGTCCAGAGCCACCAGTTCGCCCAGAACACGACGCCCATGGCGAAATAGTAGGCGGGCGTCAGCGCGCGCGCCGCGGCGCGGCGCTCGGCCATCGCCCAATTCTCGTCGGCCATGAAATAGAGGCCGAAGGCGCGTTGCGCCGGCGAGAATTTCCCGAGCTTTGCTTTGAGCGACGCGCCCATCAGGATGTGTCGCGCATTGATGAGCGAGGTGGAGAAGGCGAGGGCGAGGATCGGCGGCGAACCGCGCCAGAGCTCCAAAGCGGCGAATTGCGCGCCGCCGGCGAAGATCAGGAACGAGGAGAGGCTCGCCTCGACCGGCGTCAGGCCTTTGCCGACCGCCAGCGCGCCATAAAGGAGCGCGATCGGCGCGCCGGCGATCATCGCCGGCAGGATGTCCCTGACGCCCTCCGCCATTTCCTTGCGCAACTCGCTCGCCATGAGCGCTTGCTAAGCAACCTCGCCGGCGCGGTCTTGCACGAAATTGCGCGCGCCGCGATAGCGGGCGGGCGTCAGCCCGGCATGGGCTTTGAAGATGCGGGTCAGATGGCTTTGATCGGCGAAGCCGCAGGCCAAGGCGGCCTCGGCGATGGTCTCGCCGCGCGTCAAGAGCCGACGCGCCGCCCGCACCCGGCAATCGGTCAAATAGGCGTGCGGCGTCATGCCGGTCTGGCGCCGGAACGCGCGCAGCAATTGAAAGCGCGACAGGTCGGCGATGTCGGCCAGCGTCTTGAGATCGACCGGCGCGCTGAAATTCTCCTCAAGAAAGGCGCGCACCCGGCCAATCCGCTTCGGCTCGCGTCCGATCGCGTCGGGCGGATCGAGATTGGCGTAGCGCAGCAGCATCAGCCCATAGGCGGCGATGAGGTTTTCGTCCGCGCCCGCCGCCTCCGCGCCCGCCTCCATTTGCTCGTGGGCGGAGCGAAACAAAGCGGTCACGTCCTCGTCGCGCATGATCGGCGCTTTGAAGCTCGGCGCGCGATGGGCCGGCCGGCCCGTCACGTCTTCCGCGATCTCCTTCATCAGCGCGACCGACGGATAGGTCATGCGGTAGGAAAAGCCGCGGTCGAACGCGCCGCCGTCATGGACCACGCCGGGATTGATGACGCAGATATCGCCGGCCCCCGCATAGACTTTCACGCCGCCCTGGCTATAGGCGTTGCAACCGGCATGGACGATTCCCATCACATACGTGTCGTGGGTGTGCCGCGGAAAGCGGTGCGTGAAGAAGGTCGCCGACAGGCATTCGAGCCCATCATAGCGCGGATTGCGCCAGAAGGCGGCGCGATCGCGCCGGTCATGCTCGGCGGTCGCGATCAGATCGGCCTGGGTGAGGCATTGCATGAGCGCAGTCTAGCGCGCGAGCGGCGCGGCGTCTTGAATGGAATTGCGCCCTTCCTCCCCCGTGAAGCGAAGCGTAACGGGGGAGGGGGACCATGCGAAGCATGGTGGAGGGGGCCTACGGTCTAACAGGATTATTCTCAACCGCCGGCGGCCCCCTCCACCGCCCTTCGGGCGGTCCCCCTCCCCCGCTTTCGCGGGGGAGGACGAGTACCTCTCACGCGCCGATCCGCCTCAGCCATTCCTCCTCGTCGATCGTCTCGACATCAAGCTCGCGCGCCTTGGCGAGCTTCGAGCCGGCGCCGGGGCCGGCGACGACCAGGTCGGTCTTCTTCGAGATCGAGCCGGACACTTTGGCGCCGAGCCGCTCGGCGGCGGCCTTGGCTTCGTCGCGGGTCATCTTCTCCAAGGAGCCGGTGAAGACGACGGTCTTGCCAGCCAGCGCGTGATCGGCGCGCGGCTTTGCGGCGTCGTGGATGCGCACCTCCTTGGCGAGGCGCTCGACGCGTCGCCGGTTGTGCTCCTCGCCGAAATAGTCCCTCAGCGATTCGATCACCGTGTCGCCGATCTGATCGAGCGCGTCCATCTCCTGCTCGGCCTCCTCGTCGCCCTTAACGATTTTCATACACGCCGCGTGAAAAGCGTCCCAGGAGCCGTAGCCGCGCGCCAGCGCCAAAGCCGTCGTCTCGCCGACATGCCGAATGCCCAGCGCGTAGATGAATCGTTCGAGCGGAATGTCCCGCCGCGCGGCGACGGCGGCGAATAGATTGCGCACGGAGGTTTCGCCGAAGCCCTCGACCTCCTCCAGGCGGAGGTCCGTGTTGCGCGCTTCGAGGGTGAAAATGTCGGCCGGCTCCTTGACCCAGCCTTGCTCGTAAAAGAACTCGATCTGCTTTTCGCCGAGTCCGTCAATGTCGAAAGCGCGGCGCGAGACGAAATGCTT
>DATGLU010000316.1:0-7206 GCA_035294045.1 Roseiarcus sp.
AGCGCGAACATCAGCGCGATCGCGTGCTCGGCGGTGGTGATCGAATTGCCGAACGGCGTGTTCATCACGATCACGCCGCGCGCCGTGGCGGCGGGAATGTCGACATTGTCGACGCCGATGCCGGCGCGGCCGACGACTTTCAGCCGCTCGGCGCGTTCGAGCAATTTGGCCGTGACCTTGGTCGCCGAGCGGATGGCGAGCCCGTCATAATCGCCGATAATCTTGGCGAGCTCCTCCTTGTCGAGACCGGGCTTCACGTCGACATCGACGCCGCGCTCCTTGAAGATTGCGACGGCGGCGGGGGAGAGTTTGTCTGAGATGAGTACGCGGGGCATGGGCGAGTTCCGCTAGATGATGGAAGGACCGATTTCAAATACGCTCTGCGTCGTCATGGCCGGGCTTGTCCCGGCCATCCACGCCGCTCCGCTTGCGCTTGCCTTGGAAGGTTTTGCGCGGCTGAACCGCGTGGCTGGCCGGGACAAGCCCGGCCATGACGAAATACGTGGTCAGGCCGCCTTGGCGAGCTTCGCCTTCTCTTCGGCGAAGGCGAAATCGAGCCAATGGGTCAGCGCGGCGACATCGCTCGTCTCGACCGTCGCGCCGCACCAGATGCGCAGGCCGGGCGGCGCGTCGCGGTACGATCCAATGTCGTAGGCGACCTTTTCCTTTTCGAGCAGCGACGCCATCCCCTTGGCGAAAGCCGCCTGCGCCTCGGCCGGCAAAGCGGCCACGGCGGGATCGACCACTTTCAGGCAGACGCTGGTGTTCGAGCGCGTCGCCGGATCGACGGCGAGAAAATCGATCCATGGCGTCTTCGCGACCCAATCGGCGATTGTTTTCATATTGGCGTCGGCGCGCCCGATCAGCGTCTTTAGCCCGCCAAGGCTCTTCGCCCATTGCAGTGCATCAAGATAGTCCTCGACGCAGAGCATGGACGGGGTGTTGATCGTCTCGCCTTCGAAAATCCCCTCGATCAGCTTGCCGCCCTTGGTCATGCGGAAGACTTTCGGCAGCGGCCAGGCGGGCCTGTACGTTTCGAGTCGCTCGACCGCGCGCGGGCTGAGAATCAGCATGCCATGCGCCGCTTCGCCGCCCAAAGCCTTCTGCCAGGAGAAGGTGACGACATCGAGCTTGGCCCAATCGAGCTCCTGCGCGAAAGCGGCGGAGGTCGCATCGCAGATCGTCAGGCCTTTGCGGTCGGTCTTGATCCAGCCGCCGTTCGGCACGCGCACGCCGGACGTGGTGCCGTTCCAGGTGAAAACCACGTCATGGTCAAAATCGACTTGGCCGAGATCGGGCAGCTCGCCATAGGGCGCTTTCAGCACCCGCGCGTCGAGCTTGAGCTGCTTGACGACATCCGTCACCCAGCCCTCGCCGAAGCTCTCCCAGGCCAGCACGTCGACGCCGCGCGCCCCAAGCAGCGACCACAGGGCCATTTCCACCGCGCCTGTATCGGAGCCCGGCGTAATGCCGATGCGATATTCGGCCGGGACTTGCAGCACGTCCCGGGTGAGATCGATCGCGCGCTTGAGCTTGGCCTTGCCGAGCTTGGCGCGATGCGAGCGGCCAAGCGCCGCGTCTTGCAGGATTTCAGGGGTCCAGCCGGGCCGTTTGGCGCAGGGGCCGGAAGAAAAACGCGCGTTATTCGGCCGCGCGGCCGGAGCATTCGCCATCGTTGATCCATCCTTTCAGATGGGCGCCTCTCGTTGGGGAGAGGTGTCCCGCTAACGGCGATACGCGAACGAGACGGCTTTGGTCAAGCGGTTTTATTGCCGCGGCGAGGTCTGATCCTTAAGGAGTAGTTTCCTCTCAAGCTGCGCCTATACGAGCGAAAAGCGCCGCGAAAGTACGAAACCCGCTCACCCGGTCTCGCGCAGCGACGCGCGAAGCGTCTCATCGATCCGCGATTGCCATCCCGGCCCCTTCGCCTTGAACGCATCGACGACGTCTCTGCTCAAGCTGACCGATATGGCAATTTGGTCGGCGCTTTTGCGGGCCACGATGCTTGGGCAAAGCGTCAAAAAATTTCCGGCGGCGGGACGACCCTGGCGGGGTCATATCGCCAATTCCTCATCCGTTAGCTCAGGGCTATCCACCGAGTCCCACGAGTCCTCCGGCTACAAGCGAGCGCCGTTTGCAGCCTTGCATTCGCATATGCAAAATGATATGCAAAACGCCGGAGGGAGACGGTGGAGTTTGACGGCTTCGAATGGGACGACGGCAATCGCGGCAAGTGCCAGAAACACGGCGTCTCGGTAGCCGAGATCGAGAGCCTGTTCCGCGGCTCGCCGCTTGTCGGTCCCGACGCAAAACATTCGGCCGTCGAACGCCGCTACCGGGCGATCGGCGTCACGGCGCAGGGCCGCAGCTTATTCATCGTGTTCACATGGAGACAGCGCGGCAAGGCTCTTTTGCTGCGGCCGATCAGCGCCCGTTACATGCATAGAAAAGAGGTTACGGCCCATGAAAAGGAAATTCCCGGAGTTCAAGACGGACGCCGACGCTGAAAAGTTCGTCGAGACGGCCGACCTGAGCGAATACGACTTATCTGACATGACGCCCATGCGCTTCGAGTTGAAGCGGAAAGATAAATCGGTCAGCCTTCGCTTGCCCGAAACGCTCCTCGACGCCGTACGCCAACGCGCGCAACGTTCAGGCATGCCTTATCAGCGCTTTATTCGCCTGGCGATCGAGCGCGCTTTGCAGCACAAACTTTAATCGAACTTCGGGTCGCAATAAAGCTTCGTTGCTCACGCGTGGCCGATGTTGCGGTGTTCGCAGTTCGCCGGGACTAATCTGGGGCGGTGAAGAAGCCAGCGTTCGGCGAAGGCTCTTAAGCCCGCCTTTTGCGCTTGCCGCGTCCAGCGCCGCTGAGTCCGCTTTTCGGCGGCGTTCGCGTCCGGGTCTCGCGCGGCGCCGGCGGCTCGAAACGCTCGTACCTGACGCCGGTAAAGAACACGATCTGAGCGCCCTCCGGGCGCTGCGGCGCCTTCGGATGCGGCGCGGCGTTCGACCGAGGTCGAAGCATCACCAAATCGCCCATAGCCCCTTCTCCCGAAGCGTCGCTCCCCAAAGCGACGTTTCGAGAATTCAGTTAACCGGCGTGAAGGTTAACGATTAGTCAACGAGATCGGCCTAGCTTCGACAATACGCGTTCATCCTTAATGGAGCTTGGCGCCCTGTGTCCGAGACAACACGTACGCAGCTTCCTTTCCTCGCCTCGCTGGCCGGCCGCCGCGATCCCGAATCGCGCCGCATCCTGTTGCGGGTCGCGACCGACCGATTCGTCAACGATCCCGCGCCGTCGGCCGAATCGAGCGCGCGATATGAGCGGGAGGCCTTACCCCTGATTCTCGATTGCGATCCGGCGACCCGGCTGATCGTCGCCCGCAAGCTCGCCCCCCTCCTCGCCGCGCCGGACGCGCTGCTGGACGTGATTGTCGCGCGCGGCGGCGACGCGGCGCTGACCGTGCTCGAACGCGCCGTCGCGATCGATCGCGACCGGCTGATCGCGGCGATTCGCGGCGAGGTCGCCGAAGCCGCAGCGGTCGCCCGGCGAACCGATCTCGACGACGAGCTAATTCGCCTGATCGCGGTCAGGCCCGAGCCGGCGATCGCGTTCGCGCTGGCCGACAACGCCTCGGCGCCGATCCCGACGGATATTTTCTCGCTGCTGGCGCGCCGCGCTGGCCGCGACGAGAAGCTGGCGCGGGCGCTGCTCGCCCGGCCAGCCGCGCCCTTGGATCAAGCGCCCCTCTTCCTTTACGCAACCTCTTCGCAGCGCGCCGCCATGCTGCTCGCGGCGCAACGCGCCGAACTGGCGCGCTCTCCGGCGGCGGCGCCCTGGCCGGCCGGCGCCGCGGCGGCCGTCCGGCTCGAGCGCCAAGCGTTGGCGCGCCAGCCGGCGCAATTCGTCGCGACACTGGCCGAGGCGCTGGGCTGCGATGCCGACCTTGCCGAGCGCATCGTCGCCGAGCCGCTCGGCGAGGCCCTCGCCGTCGCCCTCGCGGCGCTCGGCGCGCCGGAAGATGCGACGATGCGCATCCTGCTGCTCGGCGATGCGGTCAGTCTCGACTATAAGCGGCTCGGCGCCTTAACCCGGCTGAAGGATGCTTTGCGCCCGGCCGCGGCCCGCCGCATCGTCTCGGCTTTGGTCGGCCGAGAGCGCCTGCCCGGCGTCGCCGCCGAGCCGGCGCTCGATCCCGCCGCCGCGCCGACGCCGAGCAGGCCGTCGCTTAGCCGGCTCGGCCTGCCTAAAGCCGACGCCGCGCAGGTCCTGCGCCGCCGCCGCGCCTTCGCTCTCGGCGGCGGCATGACTCGCAACGGCTGAGCCGCGGTCGTCGACCGCGGCTACAATCCCTTCTCCCGCTTGCGGCAGAAGGTGGCGCGAAGCGCCGGATGAGGGCTGCGCGGGACTTTGCAAATTAGTTGATCTAGTACCGGTCGCCGCGGCGTACCCTCACCCCAGCCCTCTCCCGCAAGCGGGAGAGGGGGCGCTCAGCGCTACACCTGCGCCTCGCTGTAGCCGCGGTCGGCGACCGCGGCCCTATGAGCGCAAAAGCGGTCGCCGACCGCGGCTACAAGTTCACGCGCCGCCGCTCATCGCGCGGCCGGCACGGGCGTGGCCGCGCCGATGACGATGTCGCGGTCGGCCGGCCATTTCAGGCGGTAGGCGAGGATCACGTCCTTGCTCTCGCCGGGCTGCAGGTCGAGCGTCCAACTCATCACGCCGCGCTTGTCGCCGACCTGCTTTTCGGTCGGCGGCGTGGTCGCGGGGAGAAGCTCGGCGGTGATCGCGACGTTTTCCGAATAGGGAAGCCGATCGATCACTTGGATCTTCACCGGGAAATCGTGCAGGTTCTTGACCGTGGTCTTGAATTGGCGCGTTTCGATCTTGGTCTGGTTGTACCAGGTCGGTTCGTTCTCCTTGCGATTGAGCGGGGCGCGCGCGACTTTGATCTTGTCGTCGGCGCCAAAGCCGAGATCGAAGCCGTCGCCGGGCGCGACAAAGCCGATCCGCTCTCGGCCGACGAACGTGTCGTCGCGATGCAGCGCGACTTCGCCGGGCAGAAGCGGCGCGTCGCCGGCGGCCGTCAGATGGGCTTCGAGATAGGCCGTCTGGTCGAGGCCGGGCGCCGTCTTCGCGACGATTGCCGCTGGCGCCGAAACGCGCGCCAGGAGGAAGGATTTCTGCGCCCCGTCCGCGGCGAGGCTGACCCGTCCCGGGACTTTGAACTCGGCGCTGTAGGCGCCGCTCTCGCCTTCAGAGGCGGTTTCCTCGGCGGGGATGCTGGGCTTGGCCGGAGCCATGTCTTTTTTCGCCATCGGCGCTGGCGCTTGCGCCGATTGCGGGGCGGCGCTCAGCGTCCGCTGCGATTCGAGCGGCGTATAGACCGGCGGCTGCCAGAAATCGATCTTGATTGGCCGCACGTCCGGCGCGTCGGCGGAGCGGGCGACGCGCGCGGTCGAAAGGGTGAGGGCGACATTGCTCCAATCCTCGCCGGTGCGCTGCGACAGGAGCGCGCGCCGGGCGAGCGCGACGCTTTTGGCGCTGGTGTCGAGCGCAGCATCGTAAGCCGGAACCCAATTTGCGCCGGCGATCCGATAGGAGAGGGTGATGGTCGCGTGAGTCTGCGACGCGGCGTTGAGCGCGACATTCGCCGCGCGGCGGGGCGCGGTCGCCGGCGACGGGCGCTGGCGCTGGGCCTCCAGAGCCTTGATCTCCTCGTCCAGCGCATGCGCCTGGGCTTCCGCCGGGCGGAGATCGTCGCCCAGCTTGAAGAGCCCGTTGGCGACCGCGTCCCATGCCGCGCCCCATTGCGAAACATCGAGCGGCTTGGAATCGAGCGTCAGCTTTTCCGGCGACGCTTTGGCGTAATTGAGGATCATCGCGCGCTTGGCCTGGAGCGTGTCGATTTTCGACCGTAGCGCCTCGCGCTCCGCTTTGAGGCTCGCCAATTTCGCTTCGAGCGCGCTGTCCGGCGGCTTGGCGGCGGCCGGCTCGACATCGGAATCGACCGCGCCGATGGCGATTTTTGCATCGCCAGCTCCGGCGACTCGCAGCGAGGCGGGATCGAGCGTCAAGGGGAGGTCCTTGAAGGCAAGAACGCTGTCGCCTTCCGGCAGGTCGACCTGGGCGATTCGGGTCACCACCGCGGCGTCCGGAAAGACCGTGACGGCGTCGATCGCCGAATGCGCCTCGATCTCAGCGGCCTGGGCTGGGGCGAGGAAGAGGAAAACGAGAAGCGACGATCCGGCGAGAGCCGAGGTCGTGACGAGGGAGCGCATGGAGTTTCCTTCTGAAATTGTCGCCGCGGCGATTTGCGGCGGGCAGTTGGGCGAAAGCTGGCCGCCGCGATGGCGCGAGCGTGGCGACGCTTAGGCGAGGTCAATGAAAAGCGGGGGCGCTTGCCGATCTCGGCTCGATCGGCGAAAAGGCGCCGGAAAGCCCTGCCGCAGGATGGCGGCGGCCCTCATCGGCTCAAAATTATCGAGGCTGGCGATGAATGTTCACGCACGCGTCGGCGAAGTCACCGAGCGGATCGTCAAGCGCAGCGCCGAGACCCGGCGACGCTATCTCGACCAGATCGAAGCTTATGGCGCGAAAACCTTGCCAAGAAAGCGCCTCGGCTGCGCGAATTTCGCGCATGGCTTCGCCGCTTGCAGCCCCGCCGACAAACAGGCTCTGCGCGACGGCGAGGGGCCGAACCTCGCCATCGTGACCACCTATAACGACATGCTGTCGGCGCATCAGCCGTTCGAGCGCTTTCCGGAAATCATCAAGAGGATCGCGCGCGAGGCGGGCGGGACGGCGCAGGTCGCCGGCGGCGCGCCGGCGATGTGCGACGGCGTCACGCAAGGCGAAGCCGGCATGGAATTGTCGCTCTTCTCGCGCGACGTGATCGCGCTGTCGACGGCGGTGGCCCTGTCGCACCAGATGTTCGACGCAGCCGTCTATCTCGGAGTCTGCGACAAGATCGTGCCGGGCCTTCTGATCGGCGCCTTGGCCTTCGGCCACCTGCCGGCTGTTTTCCTGCCGGCCGGGCCGATGCCGTCGGGGCTCGCCAACGACGAAAAATCGAAGGTTCGCCAACTCTATGCGGAGGGCAAGGTCGACCGCGCCGCTCTGCTCGAAGCCGAGGCGAAGGCGTACCATGCGCCGGGCACTTGCACCTTCTACGGCACGGCCAACACCAATCAGATGCT
>DATGLU010000317.1:0-2705 GCA_035294045.1 Roseiarcus sp.
GAGGTCGAGCACGTAGAACTTGTTGATCCAGGGCGGCACGATGAGGAGCGGCCGCTTGAACACCGTCTCGGTCGACGGCGCGTATTGGATGAGCTCCATCAGCGCGTTGCGGTAGACGACCTTGCCCGGCGTCGCGGCCATGTTCTTGCCGAGCTCGAACTTGCGCGCGTCGGTCTGACGGATGCGCAACTGGCCTTTGCCGGCGGCGATGTCCTCGTTCATCATTTGCAGGCCGCGGACGAGATTTTCGCCGCTCTCGGCCAATGTCGTCCGCATCAGTTCGGGATTGGTCGGCAGGAAATTGGTCGGCGACAAAGCGGCGGCGAACTGGCGCATGTAGAATTGCGCCTTGTCGCGGGTATGCGGTTCGACGCCTTCGGCGGTTTGGATCACGTCGCCGGCCCAGCGGGTCGCAATCGTATAGGCTTGGCGGAGGAAGTCGTAATAGGGATTGTCGCGCCATTCGGGATCGGAAAAGCGCCTGTCGGACGGGTCGGGCGGCGCGACCGGCTCGGCCTTCTCGCCTTGCAGACGATGCAAAGTCGCCGCCCAGAGCTCGACGAATTGCTTGGACAAAGCCGTTTGCGCGTGGAAGGCGCGTTGCGGATCGGCGAAATAGCCCTCTGCGATCTTGCCGAATGTCGCCATGGCGTCGGCGACCATATTGGCCAGAGGCGATTGAGCGTCGCCTTCGCGCGGCGCGAGATAGGCGGAAGCGAGCTTGCCGCTTTCCTCGATGAACCGGGCGAGATTGCGCGACAGCGCCTCGAAATTCGGGAGCGGCGCCGGGGCGGGCGTCTGGTCGGTCGCGGCGCTTGGCGGAGGCGGAGCCGCCGGCTTGGCGGCTCCAGGCTGCGGCGCGTTTTTCACCGCGTCGGCGGACGGCGGCAGAGGCGCGGACAAAACCGCCTCGGCCTGGCGCGCGAAATCGGCCGGCGCGCCGTTGCTTTTGGCGCTGGCGCGCCGCTTCTTCGCCCGCGGCGCGGGCTTGGCGGGCTCCGCCTTGGCGGAATCGCGCCCTGCCGGGGCGTTCCGCGCGGGGCGCCGCTCGACCGGATCGGTAGACATAACGCGCCTCGACCTTTCGGACCTGGGCCGGATTTGGCGCGGGTCCCGTTTCGGACATAATAGGACGATAACGGCAAAACGAGTATCGAAAGGCGACCGGCGCCGAATGCGCGTGCTTCAAAGGGTTTACGCAATATTTGCGCGCCGCCGTCGCGACAGGCGGGCGGCAGGCTTGGCGCTGGCTCTCGCCGCGGCGCTCGCCTTCGCCGCCCCGGCCCGGGCGGGCGAAGGCGCGCCGGCTTCCGCCGCGCCGCAAGCGCAGAGCGACGACGGCTTTTTCAAAAGCGTCCTGAAGGACGCGCATATGACCACGGACGATCTCGGCCATCCGCAGGATTTCGTCGTGAAGTCGCGGCCGAAAGCGCCGGCCGATTACGTGCCGGTCTTTCGCAAGCCCGAAGAGCACAAGACCAAGGTGCTGAGCCCCGATCAGGTCAAGGCGATGGAGGCCGAGCTCGACGCCGCCGGCGCGCGCAACGCCCAGATCCGCGACGCCTTCCCGCCTTCCCGTCGCGCCTATCGGCAGGAAGAGCGCGAGAAGGCGGCCAAGGCCGCCGCCAAACGCGCGAAAAAGCCGGCGGCCGATTCGGTACAATGATAGGATGAAGCAAGGTCGGAATTTGCCGCCGCCGGCGCGGCGGCGTTAAACAAGTCGGCCGGCAAAGCTTCGAATCCGCCGGGGAGAGGGGACAAAGCCTCGATGAGCGATTTTCACCGCGTGCGGCGCCTGCCGCCTTACGTCTTCGAGCAGGTCAACAAGCTCAAGGCCAAGGCCCGCGCCGCCGGCGCCGATATCATCGATCTCGGGATGGGCAATCCCGACCTCCCCGCGCCCAAGCACGTGCTCGACAAGCTGGTCGAGACGGTCGGCAAGCCGCGCACCGACCGCTATTCGGCCTCGAAGGGCATTCCCGGCTTGCGCCGCGCCCAGGCCGCCTATTACGGCCGAAGGTTCGGCGTGAAGCTGAACCCCGAGACTCAAGTCGTCGCGACGCTCGGCTCGAAAGAGGGCTTCGCCAATATGGCCCAGGCGATCACCGCGCCGGGCGACGTCGTGCTCGTGCCCAACCCGTCCTACCCGATCCACGCTTTCGGCTTCCTCATGGCGGGCGGCGTGATCCGCTCTGTTCCGGCCGATCCGACGCCGGACTTCTTCGTCGCGATGGAGCGCGCGCTCAATCATTCGATCCCGAAGCCGATCGCGGTGGTCGTCTGCTATCCATCGAACCCGACCGCGCAGGTCGCCTCGCTTGATTTCTACAAGGACCTTGTCCTCTTCGCCAAAAAGCACGAGATTTTCGTTCTCTCCGATCTCGCCTATGGCGAAGTTTATTTCGACGACGAGCCGCCGCCCTCTGTGCTGCAGGCGCCCGGCGCTTTCGACGTCGCGGTCGAATTCACCTCGATGTCGAAGACCTTCTCGATGGCCGGCTGGCGCATGGGGTTCGCGGTCGGCAACGAGCGGCTGCTCGCCGCCTTGGCGCGGGTCAAATCGTACCTCGATTACGGCGCCTATACGCCGATTCAGGTCGCCGCCGCCGCCGCGCTCAACGGGCCCGAGGATTGCATCAAGGAGATGCGGGCGGCCTATAAACGCCGCCGCGACGTGATGGTCGAGAGCTTCGCCCAGGCCGGCT